>SAAM01000439.1 GCA_009929415.1 Clostridia bacterium
AAATTTGTTAAAATAAAATTCTTTATCTACCCTGATATCAAGCTGGTTGAATATCCCCAGATACTGCGAATTATAAAGAGCGTAATTTGGATATGCCCTGCCCGAGGCGTCCCACGCATTAACAAGAGAGGATTTATACTCGTCAAGCGGAGTATAAGGAGTTCCCCCGGAATACCTGTATTTTACACCCACAAAGTAGTTCTTTGGTAGTTTATAACCTGCTGATAAGGTTAGCAATCTCTTGTTATTCCATGTCCTTGCTTTCCAATTATTCTTCAGATCATTATACTCACTTCTGAAAAGGGTGAGTGAACCAAGCAGGTTAAACTTGTCTGCAAGGAACCATCTGGCAGAAAACTCAACTCCGTACGACCTGCTTTTAAGGATTGAAGTAATCTCCTCATTTCCTGACACTCCGTAATTTATTCCTTTCCCTTCAACCGGTATGGAATCCCTTACAGACCACATACCATTGAAATTTTTTCTGTAAAACAACTCTGCAGAAAGCTGCACCCCGTTTGTGTTTCTATAATCCACACCGGCTGATACTTGATCAGATCCAATATATTCAAGCTCCTTATTTACAAGATTTCCTTGAAGATCTCTGTATCCAAGTGCTGTATATGGAGGGAGCTGATAATATCTGCCTGCCCCTGCATTCAGATAAAAGTCACCGAGAAGCTCATATGAGAGAGAGAGCCTTGGAGAAAATTGTCTTAAGGGGTTTGCCATTTTATCTGAATATGTATTTCCATCAAAGCGGATACCAAGATTTGCGGTTAATCTTTTATCCGGAGAGGTGTAATTTACATTGGTAAAAGCTGAATACTTGAGAAAACTAAGATCACTATTGTAGTTTACAGTAACCGGATTCTGCAGGAAAATCCTCTGGAAGGTATTATTGGAATATAGAGGAAGTTCAAGACCTGCTCCGGTTATTACTCTGAAATCCCCAAACCTGACAAGATTTTCTGCCCTGAGCTTAGTCTCCTGCTCTACAGACCTGTACCTGAGGGATAGATTATCCTCTGATGAGTCATCATTTCCTGCATATTTTGTGTTTCTGTTGTTCAGATAGCTTTGACTTAAGAAGAGACTGAGATTGTTTGATCCGTAGTAGTATCTGTATACAAGACCGGTTGTAAGAACCTCCTGCTGTATAACCGGAAGATAGGCAAGTATATACTCGTTAGACTCCTTTCCGCCTGTATCTTTGTTAAGCGTCATATCATCCAGGCCGCCTAATGCAATAAAAGTAAGCTCATGCTTACTATCAAAACGGGTTTTAAGTTTAACCTGCATATCTGTAAAAGTGGGCAAAAAAGGAAGGTTAATAGCCCTGAAAAGAAATTGCAAATAAGAGACCCTGACTGAGGCAAGATAACTTGTCCTTTTTGTAAGATGTCCATTTGACCCGAAGCCTGCCTCTGATGCACCTACCGTAAACTTATATGTATTGTTAAGCGGATCTCCCTCCTTAAGTTTAAAGTCGAGCACAGAGCTGATTGCCCCTCCTCTCGCTACGGGAAAGGAGCCTCCGTAAAAATCCACTTCGCGGATAAAATCGGCATCAATTATCCCGACAGGTCCTCCGGAGGAGCCCTGAGTGCTAAAGTGATTAATTGACGGAACCTCTATTCCGTCAAGGAAATACTTATTCTCAGCAGGTCCCCCTCCTCTTACGAGGATATCATTGCGAAATCCCCCTCCTGCAACATTAGCTACACCCGGAAGAGAGGCAACAACACGAGAGATATCCCTGTTTGCACCGGGATTTCTCTCAATCTCCTGCACACCTATTGTTCGCTGAGAGAGAGGGGTCTCCGGTATCCTTCTGAAGGGATTTGCCTTTGGCTTAAC
>SAAM01000440.1 GCA_009929415.1 Clostridia bacterium
ATTCGTCAAACAAGCACACAAAGCGACCATCTTCCATGAGAAGGACATTCTCGCGAGCTCGGTCTGTACCTGCTTCTATTGCGGCTATCAATTCGATCCACACAAGGAGAAAGACCTCGAGTGGTGGGATGAAACCAATCCCAAAGGAAAGACGCTTGTGTGTCCGAAGTGCGGAATCGACTGCATCATCGGGGATGCTTCGGGTTTCCCTGTTACTGATACTGATTTCATCATGATCTGTAGTGAGGCTTGGTTTGGGGGAATCAGTGCAATAACTAGTGGTTGGCCTCTTTCGAGGAGAAACCCAGTTATTATTGAGGTCGATTAGTACAATTATATTTGAGAATACATCAAAAATAGACGATAATTAGCTAATTGAGAATTTGAAAAGTTGATATGAGATGCTATACCTAATCTAGGAGGCTCTCATGTCCAGTGGCCTACAAACCCTGTCAAAGTTGTATCAAAATAGGATTTCCTGTACAAGTCAGTATAAACGGTTCATCGGTTGTTTGCCGGACTTTAACACTGATTAAGAATAATGCTTGAGTCTCTATTCATGAGAGCGATAATATCGTGAGTACGCTGATCTGCTGTAAAAGTCGTTCTCATCTTATTATCTGTTGAATTTCTTTCTCAGCTTCATGTACTTCCTATTACCCCTGGTCAGCCTTGAACAAATCCTCATTGGGATGATTTTTTACCAACCCAAAGATGCTTTTATTGATCAAAATAAAGCATTTTCACAGTATGTTGATGTAATAGTCAATAAAAAAAGATAGGAATCTTCAGTTCCTTCAGTTATAATTACTTCTACTGTAAGCGAAAAATCAGGTGAATTTTCCTTCAAGGAGGAAAGTACAATTAGAACAGGATGCTTCCTGATTAATTATGCCTTTGTTTGGCTGGTTCTCACATTTACCCAACGACTGTGATTAATACCATGGTGAGAAAAGTAGAATCGACTGGTTGCTGACATGTGGAGGGTAAATGAGTTTGCATTTTTCAAAATCAAGATACTGTAACGCGGTTCAGTGCCCCAAGATTTTATGGCTTAAATCAAATAGACCGGGGTTGTTTGATGACTCCGTAATGAACCAAGCCATCCTTGCTACTGGCAATGAAGTCGGTGATCTTTCCATGGGGCTGTTTGGTGAGTTTACTGAAGTTCCGTATAGTACTGATCTGTCAGAAATGATTGCTCAGACCTCGAAACTTTTAAATGAGAATACACCTGTTATCTGTGAAGCTTCTTTCACCTTTGATAGCTGCTATTGTGCCGTCGATTTGCTGAAGAAAGTACGCGGCGGCTATGAGATTTATGAAGTAAAAAGCTCCACCAGCATTTCTGATATCTATCTGCATGATATTGCCTACCAGAACTGGGTTCTTCAAAATTGTGGGCTAAAAGTCAAGAAAGTATGTATCGTCCATCTGAACAAAAAGTATATCCGCCAAGGTGAATTGGAGTTGGACAAACTGTTTAAAATCGTGGATGTTACAGAAATTGCCAATGAGAAATACAAGGAAGTCAGTGAGAATATTGCGTTTCTCAAGAAGTATATGGAACAGACTTCTGAGCCTGCCAAGGAAATTGGCCCTCATTGCAGCGACCCTTATGATTGCGGTTTCTGGAACTACTGTGCAAGAGAGCTTCCATCACCCTCTGTATTTGAAATAAGGGGTAGACTTACGAGTTCGAAGAAGTGGAGTTTCTATAAGCAAGGGTTGATCAGCTATGAAGATTTACTCAAGGCTGGTGCACTAAATGATGAACAGGCATTACAGGCTTCTCAGGAAGTATATGAGCAACAACCTTACATCGAGAAATCTGCAATT
>SAAM01000056.1 GCA_009929415.1 Clostridia bacterium
ACATCCATCCCACACAGAAGCTGCAACCCAAGAAGAAGCGGGGCAGACCTGCCAAAATCAAGCACGTATAGTCTCACTCATTGGGAAAGTTGTATTTAATGCTTTTTACTGGGTGCGAATCACTTTTTTATGTAGATCCCGAAGTTATTGTTGGAGGATCTTTCATTGGTGGCGCAGATAAAGACATTCGTTCAGATGATGCATTTTTTTATATTCAAAAAGCAAATGAGGATGATTTGTTATGGGTAGCTGAGTATGAGGCTTTAATAGATAGCGATTTACAATTTGAAGTTATTGAGAGTTTAGACGAAATTAAATTACCATCAACATCATTCGGAACAAGCTTTAGCATTGGTGGTAATTATATTGTTACTAATCAACATGTTATCAATGACAATGATAACATTTATGTATTTTACAATGGTGAAAAATTATCTGCTACACTCGTTTATCAGAATTACTATTTTGATCTTGCAATTCTTAAAATCGAAGATTTTTGCTTTCCATATTCCTTCAAAATTGCAGACTCCACACATATAATGGCAGGACAGGAGATTTATACAATTGGCTATCCTTTAGTAGATGTTTTAGGTAGTGATGTAAGAATAACTAATGGAATTATTAATGCAAAATCAGGACTCGGAAACGACAAGAATAGTTTTCAAATTTCTGCACAAATACAACCTGGTAACAGCGGTGGTCCTGTAGTCAAAAAAGACTCTCCAGGTACAGTTATAGGTATTGCTACTTATAAAGTATCAGATTCATATTTGATGTCTGAAAAATCTGCAATTGGACAAAACTTAAATTTTGCAAATAATTGCAATGAACTATTAAATCAAATAGATCTACTTAATATAGAAAGTTGTAACGATAGGGTAATGACATTAGATGATGCCTATAAAGCCACTGGTATTGTAGTTACTGAACCAGAACACGGGAAAAAACTAAAAAAGTATATTTTCTCATATGATATAAAAACTGTACCCGATCAATATTTTGATGATATGGACCACATGCAAAAACTTCATATTAAGCTCTATAGTCTTGATTTAAATATACCAGTTGCCAGTTATTATTGGGCATGGGCTTTTGATTACCAAGAAGCCCCGTCAGTCATTGTTCAATATAATACATCATTTCCAGAGTTTATTAACTTTTTGATGAATGCAGAAACAGAAACTATTAAGAAACCGAAAGATCTTGATAAGAAAAGTAGATACGCTAGGCCGTATGATTGATTTAAAACACAGGGGATACTTTTGCACCCAATTCAAACAGTCGTCCATTGGCCTCTATTTTCGTTAATAGCAATATCAGGAAGATTATAATTAATTTTAAAATAATAAATTAGATAAATTTTAATTTGATGGTTAAATTTTTTATGGAAAGTATAGTAATGTGGAGGGGAGCAAAAATGAAATCAGTAGGTAAAGATTTTATATATTTGGTATTGCACGATAAGGAAAACCATTTTATACTCACTCTATAGTAGAAAACGTTTTCAGAGGTGATTATGGATAAAAAGACTGTATCAATAAAGGATATTGCGAAGAAAGCAGGGGTGTCCATGTCTACAGTTTCCCGTGCTCTGAATAATACCTGCTCGGTATCGGAAGAATTGAGAGACAAGGTTCTCGCTGCGGCAAAGTCTATGGACTACGTTCCTAATCATGCTGCGCGATCTTTGGTCAACAGTAAAACAAATACAATTGGCGTTATTGTAAACAATATGCATGATACCTTTTTCTCCAACTTGATCAAAGGCTTTGAGACTGGAGCTCAGAATATTGGGTATAATGTCATTTTTGCCAGTGTTCTTGGTGTCAATCCTACGATTAAGAAGAAGTACATAGAGTATTTCAGCAATGGTACCGTAGACGGTCTTGTCATCTATGGCGCCCGTTTTGATGAGAATACGCTGTTGAAATATCTTGGGATGAATATTAAATGTGTGTTGATTGAGAATGATTTCCATATGAACAACTGCATCAATCTTTTGGTGGATAATACCGGTGGGATGAAAATGGGTATTCATTACCTGTATGAAAGAGGTTTTAGGCGAATTGCATACATCAGTGGTAATCCTTCAAGAAAAGCAATGTCTGAACGGCTCAAAGGATTCTTTGAAGGTGTTGGAGAAACCAATATTGATATGGAACAATGTACCGTCCAGTATGTACTGGGAGAGAATGAAACAACGTACGATATTGTGAAGAAGATGCTTGCTTCTGACCTTGCGTATGATGCCTTTTTTTGTGCCGATGATGCTATTGCCAGTTATACAATTATGGCTCTCAATGATGCTGGTTATGCTGTCCCTGAAGATGTATCGGTTCTTGGTTTTGATAATCGGGAGGTTCTCCCCTATGCCTATAGAGGAAAAGATATTACGACAATTGAACAGCCTCTTTTTACGATAGGGAAAGATAGCATAGAGCTTTTGGCGAATTTTCTGAATGAAGGGATTGCTTCAACCTATTCCAAATGCTACGAGACGAGAATTGTAGAAAAAGAGACCGTTGGGAGACGAGAATGTCAGTAAGTTATGAAACACAGCAGATGCGTGATCATAATACGCTTCTTTCCGGGAAGCGCGTTTTTGTTACTACTGCCACGCAGGGGCTTGGCCAGGCGATTGCGGTACTCTTTGCCCAGCAGGGAGCCCATGTCGTTATTGGAGGCCGAAAACCAGATAAACTCAAGAAAGCTTTGTCTCAACTTCAGGCGATAGATCCTCATTCTGAAGGATACCTTGTTGATTTTACTAAAGGTAAAGAGGTGGAAGCCGTCTGCAATACGCTGCTAGAGAAGCAAGATGGGGTTGATATCTTGGTAAATGTTGTTGGAGTAAACAACCAGAAGGTCAGCCATACGTATACGGATGATGAGATGTATTCAATGTTCGAGTCCAATTTCTTCAACGCATTTCGTGCAGCTAGAAGCTTCATTCCTGCGATGTTGGAGAGGGGAAAAGGGGTTATTGTAAATATATCTTCCCTCCATGCAATAGAAACGATGCCAAACTATTTCATGTATGCGTCAACAAAGGGTGCGATGAACGCAGGTACCAGGGCTATGGCCTTGGACTACGCCGATAAAGGTATACGAGTGAATGCCATTTGCCCAGGTCTTATTTTAAGTGATTTTGTCGTTGGATATATGGATACGCTGACGGATGAGTATGAAAAGAATGCATACCGAGACATGCTTTATAAAATGCAGCCAATGAAACCTGGCGTTAGCCAGGATATTGCCGAAGCTGCATTGTTCTTGGCAAGTGATTTGTCCTCCTATATTACAGGCCAAACACTCGTTGTCGATGGTGGGGCTTCGATCAAAGCTCATGGGGTATGAGGAGTTGAATATGGATGTTTTTTCTGAATTGGGAATAACAAAATACATTAATGCACACGATACCTACACCTTGTATGGTGGCAGTCGAATTTCTGAAGAGACTGTCGAGGCAATGCGTCAGATCAGCAAGCACTTCGTTGATTTCAATGAGTTAGAATTGAAGGTGGGCAAAGCCATTGCCCAGCTTACTGGTAATGAGGATTGTTATATCACCAATGGTGCAGCGGGGGCACTTGCCCTGACTGCTGCTGTAACAATGTGCGGTACAAATTCCTATGGTTACCACCAGTTGCCAGACGTTGTTGGCGACAAGTATGAGGTAATTATCATGCGTAGCCAACGCAATGCCTATGATAAGGCTCTGGAAAGTGTCGGAGCAAAGATTGTGGAAATTGGAAATGCCGATGAAACTTTGGACTATGAGCTTGCGGGTGCAATTACTGAGCATACTGCAGCGGTTGCCTATTTCGAGAATAGATCCTATACACACGGATCAATCCCTCTTGAGAAAACGATTGCTATTGCCCATTCGAAGGATATCCCTGTAATTCTAGATGTCGCAGCCTTGTTACCTCCTAAGGAAAATCTCAATACGTACTCTAAACTTGGCTCCGATTTTGTGATTTTCAGTGGTGGGAAAACTATTTCTGGCCCTCAGGATACAGGTTTAGTATTTGCTTCAAAGAAAAATGCCGATCTCATGAGGAGGTATGGTGCTCCAGCACATGGTATTTGCAGAAGTTGCAAGACGAGTCGCGAAAGTGTAGTGGGATTATACTATGCTCTCAAAGCATTTTTACATCGTGATGAAAACGTTTTCTACAAGGAATGCCATTCTCGCTTGATGAGATTGAGTGAGCTATATACAGGTAAAGGATATCCAGTCAGACTCATCGACTATGGTCCGGTAGGGCAGGCTTATGAGAGATTGGTGATACGCATGCCAAGTCAGGAAGCCGCTGTTCTTTTCCATGACAAAATGCGGGAAAAGCATGTGTATGTTGGACAGGAAAGAATGGATATCCTTTTTTGTCCGGTTAATGTAAAGGACGATGAGATGGAATCGCTGCTCTCTGCTGTATCTAAATCCTTGGAAGAAATGGAAACGATGGATTAAGGAAGATGGCATGTTTAACATGCTTTAGCCAAATATGGAGGAATAAACATGAAGAGAATTATTACTGCAATAGTAATCATGTCCGTATGTTTCTTACCTGTCTTTGCAAGTGGACAGGGTGAGTCATCTGATTCTGGAGTCACGACCATCCAGTGGTTTACTCCGAACTGGGATGAGGAGGAGTCTGAGGAACTCGTTGCACAATTCGAACAGGAAAATCCTGACATCAGGGTAGAATTGGTTATTACTGAGTGGGAAAGCTACAAGACAAAGGCGATTACGGCCCTCTCCGGAAAGGATTCCCCAGAGCTTTTCAGTGTCCTGCTTACCGATGTAAAGGGATTCCAGAACAAACATTTGATTGCACCCATTGGAGAACTTACCACAGCAGCAGGTCTTGACTGGAGCGATATCCTCGTTAAGGCGACTGATATTGTAAGTGTTGATGGAGAGCCGTACGCGGTTCCGTTTCGCTATGATGGAAACGGCGTGTATTACAACAAGGCAATCCTTAGTGAATATGGTTTTGACTCGTTTCCTGAAACCTATGCAGAACTTGAGGAGCTCCATGCAGCAATCAAGGCTGGTGGCAAATATACTGCTACCGGGTGGGGTTTTGGAGATGCCGCTGGCGTAACGCAGCGACTTGCTCAGCAGTTGTACTCTTTCGATGGAGAATTCTTCAACGAAGACTATACCCAATGTTTGTTGGATAGCAAGGAAGCGAAGAAAACGATGAATTTCCTTGTTGATACAATACAGAAAGGTTATGCGCTTTCCAGCAGCGTTGAAAGCAATGGAACGGCCCTGAGAAATCACTTTGGTGCAGGATCCATTGCCTATTATATGGCGGGACCATTCGATGTTCCTGTTATTCAGGAGAGCTTTCCCGACATTGATTTTGGAACAGCTATGCTCCCTGGCGACGGTCATATTGGTGTAACAACAGCTGATGGTTGGTGTGTGGTCCTTGGAGAAAACGCTAACAACAAGGAAGAGGCCGCCAGATTCCAAGCGTTCCTGGCACGCCCTGAGAATCAGGCATATTTGACAGATACGTTCCCTGCAAGTTACAAAGCGCTTGAACAGGAAGCGTTCTCAACAGAATATCTCATACCTTTTGCCGAACAGCTCGACTACTCTAAGCCAGCGCCAACTTATGAACGCTGGGCAGAGATTGAGCCGATCATCTTCAGTTATGTTCAGGAAGCCATGTCTGGGCATATCTCCGCAGATGAAGCCTGTGATGCAATGAAGAGTGAAATCGATCAGATGCTGAGTCTGTAATCTTGGACAATTACTGCTCTAGGCTTCGGCCTAGAGCACCTTACCTATGGAGAAATAAAATGCTTAGTAAGGATGGAAAGAGAGCAATGGTTTATGTGTTGCCAGGATTTTTCCTGTCTGCACTGATTGTTATATATCCTTTGCTTTATATCATAACAATGAGCTTTAGCAACAATGGTTTTTCTATTGGCGGTTTTGTTGGGTTCCAAAACTATACAAGACTGTTTAGAAATCCACAGTTCTCAAAGGCAATTGTCAACACACTTAGGTTTGTGCTTGGATCCGTGATTGGAGCCTTTGTAATTGGTTTTGGTCTTTCCATGCTTGTTAATCGTAAATCAACCAAACTTAAAGGGCTCTGGAGAAGTGTGCTCTTTATCGCTTGGGTTATCCCCGGAGTTGCAAAAGCGACAATCTTTAAATGGATTCTTCAGACGGAATCTGGTGTTCTCAATGATACACTTATGAGAATTGGGGTGATTGATTCTCAGATTCCTTGGCTTTCAAATTCTTCCTTTGCAATTTGGAGCTTGGTTTTCGTACAGATTTGGTCTACTGCCCCGTATGTAATGCTTATAATGACTAGTTCTCTTCAACAGGTTTCTCGAGACTTGTATGAAAGTGCGGAACTGGACGGGGCTTCCTGGTTCCAGCGGCTCATGCATATTACCTTGCCGTTGGTAAAGGATGCTTGTTTTGTCGCAATCCTAATGCTGATGATTTGGTCGATTGGAGAGTTCTCCTTGATTTGGCTCACGACTTCAGGAGGAAACAATACCACGACGTTGTCGATACTTATTTACAACCAGTTCCGTGTTATGGACATCAATGCCTCCGCTGCTTCTGCAATCATGCAGCTGCTCGTGACTATGGTATTCGCCATTGTCTATGTAAGGCTTGTTTCAAAGAAGGATTAAGTAATGAATAACTTCAAAAACACCATCACAACTATTGTATCCTATGCTGTATTGATTTTCTCAGTAGTAGTAGTGGTATACCCATTGCTATGGATTCTGAGTACTTCTTTAAAGCCGACCGTAGAAATTTTTAGCAAGCCACTGCATTGGATTCCCAATTCCTTCTTTATGGAGAACTACAGGCAGGTATTCACAGAAAGTACAATTCCACGATCCTTTTTGAATTCCATAATTGTCAGCTTCACCAGTGCAATCATTGCTTTAGTATTCGGGGGGCTATTGGGATACGGTCTTGCTCGATTCAAGTTCCGTGGGAAGAACTTCCTCTCATTGTTCGTTCTCATGAGTCAGATGATTCCTATTACGGTAATGATGTTACCGTTCTACTATATCATGAACAACATTGGTCTTGTGGACAGTAAATTTGGTATTGCCCTTTGTCATCTATCGATCTCATTGCCGATGGTTACCTGGATGATCAAGGGGTATGTGGCAGGCGTACCTCTTTCTATTGAAGAGGCGGCAACGATTGATGGATGTACACAGCCTCAGTTGTTTACCAGAATTCTTATTCCAATTATGAAACCGGCTATTGCTACGACCAGCGTGTATGCAGTCATTTGTTCTTGGAATGAATATGCCATTGCGAATGTGCTTTCCCGAACTACCGGAAGCAAGACCTTGCCGCTATCACTCAGTGAGTTCTCAACATATTTTGAAGTCAACTGGGGACAGACCATGGCCGCGGCGGTGGTAATCAGTATTCCTGTTGTTGCGGTCTACATGCAAATACAGAAACAATTTGTATCCGGTGTCACAAGCGGCGCCGTCAAACAGTAAACGAAAACGTAAGGAGCGTAATTATGGGTTCAACAGAAAAGAGAATTGAAATGCTTGGTCTTGAGCTTCCCACGAAGCTCAATAGAGGTTCTGGTGTCGTCGATGCAAGACTTCAAGGGGATATGTTGTATCTTTCTGCACATCTTCCGTTGGATGAGGCAGGAAAACCAATGTATGTCGGTAAGGTTGGTGCAGAGATTGATCTTGAGACAGCATATAAAGCAGCACGCCTGTGTGGTCTGAATATGCTTTCTACAATCAAGGATTATATTGGTGACCTTGATCGAATCGATTATATTGTCAAGGCTCTTGGTTTGGTAAATTCTGCAGGAGATTTTTCCTCGCAGCCGGCTGTGATGAATGGTTTTTCTGACCTTATGGTTGAGGTCCTTGGAAGAAGAGGGCAGCATGCTCGTTCCGCAATGGGCGCGTTTGCTCTTCCCTTGAATGTTCCTATTGTTGTGGACGCAATCGTAAAGATCAGAGACTGAGAGGTGAACGATGATGGGAATCAATAAAATCATAAATGAAGGTGTTGAGATAGAGCCGAAGTATACGCCAAAGAAAGGGATTGTTGTATATCGACAGGTCGGGAATACGCTTTGGATTTCGGGACATGGGCCTGAGGACTACAATACAAATGCCCCCCTGTATGCAGGCAGAATCGGAGGAAATCTTACGTTTGAGGAGGGATATGCCGCAGCGCGTGAGTGTGCTCTGATTATCCTGGCGAAGATGAAAGAGCTTCTTGGTTCTCTCGATAGGATTGTACAGGTTGTTAAGGTTTTCGCCTTGGTAAACTGTGAAGATGGATTTTCCGATGTTGAAGGAGTCATGAATGGGTTTTCTGACACTATCAGCAGTATTCTCGAGGAGAGGGGAGTCCATGCCCGAACCGTCATGGGAACTCACAACATGCCGAACCACAATATTCCTGTAGAAGTGGAGGCGATCTTTGAAATTGCGTAGATGCTTGAGGAAGAGGGTTTGTGTTTTATGAAAAAGAGAATAGCTCTCGAAAACTGGGAGCTTGGGAAAATTGATGGTAATTCTTCTGCCGGTGAGGTAGAAGAGTGGATCAGTATAGACAAACCCTCTGACGTACATACTTGTCTGATTGATAAAGGAATAATTCAGGATCCCATCTTTGGCTTTGCAAGTGATGAAACACGATGGGTGGAGAAATGCACTTGGATATATCGGTGCTCTTTCCTACTCTCAAAAGAGGATATTTCCCAAAAGCATCTCTCTTTGCTCTTTGAAGGTTTGGACACCTACGCCGAAGTTTATATGAATGACGTACGCGTTTCCACTTTTGAGAATATGTTTGTAGAGCACCACCTCCAACTTGACGGTCTCGTACAGTCAGGAAAGAATACGTTGGTTGTCGTTTTTCCTCCTTTTCATGAAATCTATGGAAAGAAGGAGCTCCCAGAAGGCTTCTGGATAAATTACTCAACAGAAAGGGCATATGCAAGAAAGGCTGGCTATAACTTTGGTTGGGATTGGACGCCTTCTGTGATGACTGTTGGTATCTGGAAGCCCGTTGAGCTATGCATTACCGATTCTGTAGTAATCCGTCGCTTGGATGTTCAGTCCTCTCTTTCAGATGACTATACAGTTTGCACCGTGAAGTTGAAGCCGCTCTATGAGGGAGTCTGTCCAGAGGATGCAAAGGCAATTATCAAGGTCTATGAGAACGAGAAATTCCTTTTTCAGAAGGAACTTATTTCTTCTGAGTTTACCATCAATAATGCTTTGCTCTGGTATCCAAGGGAAGCTGGCGAACAGAATTTATACACTGTTCAGTTGTCTTTGGTTTCCTCTTCCGGCGAGCTGCTTGATTCTGCTGCCCGCACCTTTGGGGTAAGACGTGTCGAGTTTATTACAGAGGATGTGGACGGTAGGAAGATGTTCTTAACCCGTGTGAATGGGAGGGATATATTTTCAAAGGGTGCCAATTGGGTCCCTGTGTCCAATCGTCCGGGTGCGGTATCAGATGAATACTATGATGAAATGCTGAGACTTGTAGAGCAGGCAGGAATGAAGGTTATTCGCTGAATCGAGTGGGTAACCCTACATGATGGTGGCTTTAGGAAGTGCAAGCTCTCCACAGACAAAATAGATCATTGCCATGAAATTCTTC
>SAAM01000441.1 GCA_009929415.1 Clostridia bacterium
GCTGTTTGCCCTCCTTTGCTAATACCCGTGCTAATCCATTTTTGAGGATAAATTTGTTTAAACAGAGTGGTGATAAGATGTAGGTCTGAAGCCGAATTCTGGGCAGTCAGATATTGCCAGTCGACTGAGTCTGGAACAGATCCGGAAAAATACCGATGCTCTACGAAGACTGTATTCGTCTGAAATAGTCTGGCGAGCTCATCCTGGTAACGAGGGTTTAGAGCATAGTCGCCACCGTATCCTTCGGTTACAAGCACTGTTGGACGGTCGAAGCCTTCGTGGCTGACTACCACACGTTGGGAAAACGACCCTTTCTCGGGATGTTTATGGTCCAGGGGCTGTCTAACAGTTATAACATATTTCTCTGAGTAATAATCGGAAGGCAGGCTATCTATGGTAATAACTTCCTTCAGTGTACAAAGTTTTTGATAGAGCTCCTTGTTGGATGCATTAGCCGAGACTATAACCAACAATAGCAGCAGGAGCAAGTGGCTGATACGTTTCATTTGTAAGTATTTGTGTTTTGTTCTTCTTCTTTTCTGAAATTAATAGCTTTGTAGTTGGCTATATTCCGTAACAGGCCTTCGTATTTGGCCCGTTTTACAGCCGACCCTTTAAAAATGCGAGTATATTGTTCGCGGGAGAGGGCATACCATTTATCAGCAGTCATCTCAGCCAATTCGTCTTTCATCATAAAGGACTCTTCTGTTGTTGGTCTGGCGAAACGGTTCCAGGGACATACCTGCTGACATGTATCACATCCGTAAATACGGTTGCCGATGAGAGGAGCAAGCTTTTCCGGGATCTCATTTCTGTTCTCAATCGTTAGATAAGAGATACATTTGCCTGCATTCAATGTTCGGGGAGCTTCTATGGCCTTGGTAGGGCATGACTCCATACATCGCGTACATTTTCCGCACATACTTTCCATCGGACGATCCGGAATAAGGGCCAGGTCTGTAACGATTTCACCCAGAAAAAAATAGGACCCTTTGCCGGGGATTATCAGGTGGGTGTTTTTCCCAATCCAACCCAGTCCGGCTTTCCAAGCCCAATATCTTTCCAAAATTGGAGCTGAGTCTGTAAAACAACGGGCATTGATATTGACTTCACGACGGATATAATCAACCAATTCATTTAGTTTTTCTTTAATCACATAGTGATAATCACGTCCGTAGGCATAGTATGCAAGTTGTGGTACATCTTGTGGTTGCAGGCAGGCCGGATAATAATTCAAAGCAACGGAAATAATAGAACGGGCGCTTTCCAGTAACCCGGTAGGGTCTAAACGGACGTTACGGTAATTCTCCATAAAGGTCATGTCTGCATGCATTCCGTTTGCCAGCCAGGTGTCGAAATAGGCTGCTTCACTGTCTGCCGGGGCTACCTCTGCAATTCCGCAGGCTGCGAAGCCTAGACGGAGTGCTTCTTCCTTTATTTTTTGCTCAAGATTCATTCAATTGTTTTAAACTCGTACCCATTTTGCTGCAGCCATTCAATCGCTCGCGGCAGAGCTCCCTTCATGTTTACTTCAGATTTTATTGAATCGTGAAACACGATGATGGATCCGTTGCGCGTATAGTTTTTCACTACGTTGAACACTCCGTTGGGTGTCATATGCGGACTGTAATCGCGTGTAACAACGTCCCACATAATGATCTTATAGCTGCGCCGAAGCATCAATACTTGCGGAAAGCGCATGTGCCCGTGCGGAGGACGAAATAAGTTGCTTTTTATTAACTCTGCAGCCTTTTGTACATTGGCTACGTAATTTTTAGTCCAGAAACGGATTCCCTGGATATGGTTGAATGTGTGATTACCAACACGG
>SAAM01000442.1 GCA_009929415.1 Clostridia bacterium
CCGCCCCTGTGGGCGGTTAAGTCATCCAGGTCATTGCTAGATATTCGTACAACTTCGGGCCGAAAGAAGGTCTCATGTACTTCATCATCGCTTTAGCTATCATCATTTTTTATCTATTGGTCTATGACAAGCTTTCCAGGATCGCGGATGCAACTGAGGTTGGGGCCCAGTCGCTCAAGTCAATCAACAAAAAGCTGAATGCCATCCTCAAGCAAACCGTTCCACCTGAGATCCAGTCTGCTGCCGATGCAGATTATGACTCCAAGAGTCAGCCGAAGCCGAAACGGATGAGGTGATACTATGGCAAAAACGAAAGATAAAATAAAAGTAACAGTTCTGGAAGTATTCATCGATACTGATAATCCAGAGCCTCTCAGGCTTGCACCAGAGCTCAACAATATTCTGGACAAGACTGATACAGCAAATGACAGAAAAATGCTTTTGAATGAAAATGAGCCAGAAGGTGATTGTGACCTTATCCCAAGTTTCAAATATCAAAACAATCACCTTTTTGGGACATTTATACGACTACGGCCTGGAGAAGAGACTGTATTTCCTGCAAGTTTTCTTGACAAGAAGATTATCGATATAAACGATATCATAAAGGAATCAGGGGAGAACTCAATAGGGACCGTCCAGGAAACAGTTTTCTTCTTGATCAAGGACAATATTCTTGTCATGAGTGATGCCTATTTTAACATGAAGCCTTTCGAGACTTACTTAAAATGGCTACTTGAAAATTTTTCCAATACTACTCAATCATGCAAGCTTAACTACAAAATGAAGACTGCTGATGCCATACCTCTTAAAGATGTGCGCAGCATTAAGATTGGGGAAAACTATCTCAGTAGCCCAGCTATTCAGTCTGACTCCCAAAAACTCAAGATCAAAATCTTCAAGGATTTTCTCAAGGACGTCAAACTTCCTCAAGACTTTGCGTATGAGGATGTGATAGATGCAGTTCTGACGCTAAAAGTAAAAAAGAAAATAGTTGCAAGAGAGAAGGCTTTGAATACCTTGTTGCGTATTGTGGATGATGAGGCTATAACCATAACCGATCGCAAAGGCAAAAAGGTTGATGGCTCTGGGTTTAAGATAACCGAAGTGTATAAGATTGAGAAAAGTGAAGGTGGTTATTACAATGAGGTTGATATAAAACATCAGATGTATGATACCGCGAGGAGGGCTCTAGATGAGAAAGTGGCTGATCAGGGGTAGTGCTATAGTAATTGCAACCTGGGGTATATCATATACTCCTCTGGTATGCGACAAAGAACTTCTTCCTGTCATCTATACTGTCTTAGGGATTATGTTTTCAATTGCATTGAGTCAACTCATTTCATTCTCTTTTTCTGAGATCGATAATGAGCAATTTGTCAAAAAGCAGAGAAAACAAATTAGGGATATTCGTACCAGTTTCATTGTGCAGTTTTCCTTAGCGACAGTATTCTTCATTTCTTATTCATATGGAGCCAAATTTACAATCGGTTGGTTTCGGTTTGATTGGAGGATTTTAGTATTTACCTATCTCTTATATTGCCTTGCTTATTTCATCGTAAACTTCATAGCCCTTGCTCAGCTCAAGGATAAGATTGAAGATGACGTCAGAAAAATTCGCAATAAACCGGACCCAAAATACCCAGAGTAGCTTTGTTAGCATATAAGATTATTCATCCTCCGTGCCTGCTATCCTTAAAGCAAACGGAGGATTTTTTTATGGACTTAATCCTGTTTTCTAAAACCATCATAGGCGCCGGACTGATTGTTGTCTTCCTGATGGAAGTCATAAAGCGGCAGCTCAAGAAATCCAAGGCAAAGCCTGCCGAAG
>SAAM01000443.1 GCA_009929415.1 Clostridia bacterium
ACTGATGGTCTTGATGAGCTGATAATCTTTCTCCTGCCAAGCCTTTTTGAATCCAGCCCGGATGGCCTCGATTCTGAATTCCTTGAGCTTGCCGGTAGAGGCTCTATATACCTCAAATTCCTTCAACAGAGCTCTTTCACGCAGTCTTTCCAAATCCCTCTCACGGTTTGGATCAGGAATATACCATCGGCCTTTTGCCTTTGCCTGCAACGCAGCATCAGTCTTGCTGAGATTACGCAACTCCTTGAAGTTTGTCGAAAGATAACTGTGGATAGCTGGAGGAACTTCCTCATTCGCCTCATAGCAAAGGAAGTTCTGAGAGAGAAGCTCCGACAACTCCAGGCGTTGTTCATTCTTATCCCATCCATTCAATTCATGCATAAACAGAGGAGTGAGCTCTCCGAGTGTCATCGGTTTTTGCTGCAATTGATATCGAATCCACCTAATTGCAGTTTCTTCATCGTGAACAAACAATTCCATTACTTCAACAGGAAGTTTTAGCTGTTGTTTTGCCTTCAGTTTATCGTACTCAACTACTTGATCAGATAGATAATATAGCCCATCTCGTTCAACAAAGCGTTGTGGCATCGATGCCAAGAAGTCGCCAGAAGATATTGGAAGAAGCATATTATGGCCAACAAAGTAGGCAACTACTCTGTCATAGATAATGCGAGGGTCCCGCTCAGGTACGGTAATCGTGCTTTCCCCTTGCTTCTTGACCAAAGGCAGATACGATAGATGTTTTCTAACAAAGGTCCACACCTGCTCTTCTCCCACCGAATGTGTTATCTGTTGTTCAAAGGTTTCATCAGGTTTGTAGAGAGATATGACAAGATCTTGTTTGACTGCTTTGGTTGTAGTAACAGCTTTAAAGCTTCCTTGCTGTTTATCAAGCGCACTTACATTTGCTACAATGAATCCGACTTCTGATAGAGAAGTCTGTATACTATTCCAAACAGCACTGTCAGTATTTGAAAACTCAACGGTCATCCATCTACCAGGTTTCAACACTCTGTAGGCTTCAGCAAAACATGCTCGCATTAGCGCTCGATACTCATTGATACCTTTTCCCTGGGATGAGTTTTCAATGGCTTCTTCCTTATTATTGGTAATTACCTTTAGCCAAGCTTCCCAGATAAAACTCAGTTCGGAGTAATACAAGTTGGCACCAAAGGGAGGATCAAGAAATATATAGTCAAACGAATTTGACGGAATAGATGTATTTCCCAAAGATTCTGTTGAGATTTGTACTTCTTGCAGAATTTTATTCCATTGAGAAAGCTGTTTCATTTTTACTATTGCTTTTCGTTTGCCTTCTATCCAATCTAATATGTTCCATTCACGTATCATTGAGCCCACGTACAGTGTCCCTGATAAAATCATATTAGGAAATGTTGAAAATAGTCTAAATCGTTGAAGCTTACTAACACCTTGAAGGATTCCAGTAAAGATAAATCGATTCAGATTTTTATTTCCGATCAAGTAAGAATTTGTATTTATCCTTTCATATATCATAGATAAAATTATTAAGGCTCGCCTAATATAAAACTGATGCACATGTGTGAATCCTGCTGGATCATTTCGTCTACCCTCTCGGCCTTCTATCATTCTATTAGTTGGATACCAATACGGTATCTCCATCTCATCAATCTTTTTGATGAGAGCAAGATCATCTGCATCAGGACTCTTCTCTCCCTTCTTCTTGCCAACTGAATAGTTGATAAGTACAGGAACTTGTTTTGCTGTAGTTACAGTTTGCTTTAATGCAGTGTCGTAGGAGGTTACCGTTGCACGGCTCATGTTCCGTTTGGTAAGCAAGGAACTG
>SAAM01000444.1 GCA_009929415.1 Clostridia bacterium
TATTTTTTAAAGATCGGCTGACGATGGCCTTTCCGCTCGATTCGGCCTCCGCGTAATCCGCTGAGGCTGAAGATAGTCATGTGGAAGGAAAAAGAAGGAACTTCCGACAATTACAGGGAGCAGGTTTTATTGAGTGCTGCATAAAGTCTCTTTTTTTGAATGTACTTGACATTGGGTCCACATTATCAGTACCACCCAACGATTTGTTGCTTTCTTCATTAAAGCCTGAGATGGACTTTCACCACAAAGTTATCACCCGTTCCGGGCGCACGTTAGAAGGGGGTGTCTCAATAGGAGGCAGCCTCTTATTTGCGGTTTGGCGGGGTAGGTCTGCCCATAAACCTAGAAAAGGGAGTGCCTCAGAACCAGAAAAGGATTTTCTGGTTCTGAGGCACTCCCCTCTTTCTTTATTTAATTAATCTAAATTAAGCTGCTCTGAAATTTTATTCGACTGTACTTTCACAGCAATGAACCCTGTCACAAATGCTCCTACAATGACAACTAGGTACTGGATCATAGATGCGAAACTACTGGTGTAAAGCAACAGTCCAGGAATAAAGGTGATTCCCATACCTGTAGCAGATAGGCCAAAGATATACGTAAGCAGACCACCCACAGCTCCTCCCAACATGCCGGAAACCAGTATTCTCAAACTTCTCAGATTCACACCGAAGAGAAGAGGTTCTGTAATTCCAAATAAGGTAGATGTGGAAGAAGAAATAGCGTTAGTTCTCTTTAGTTTAACATTCATTAGTAAAGCTGCACTGATTGCTGCCCCTAATTGTCCAGCCATACTGGCTGTCATAAGTGGATTCAGCACATTTTCACCCGTATCGGCAAGTAACTGAAGCTCAATGATTGATAAAGTGTGATGAAGGCCTGTAATAACCAAGAGTTGTTGAAGTGCGCCAAAAAGGATATATCCAATACCTAAAGGTGCATTGATCAGCATAACGATAAAGTCACTGACTGCAATCTCGAATGTATGAGTGATAGGACCTAAGATAAAGAGCATTAGAAAAATGGTTACTGTTAATGTTACAAACGGCGTTACAATCAGGTCGATGATTTGAGGAACAACTTTTCGTAGCTCTTTCTCAACTCTTGATATTAGATACCCTGCTACGATAGCGGGGATGATAGATCCTTGATAACCTACAATAGGAATATTCAGTCCTAAGAAAGAAACCTTGATTGCTTCAGCGCTTCCACCGGCTACAGCCCAAGCATTAGGCAAATTAGGAGATACCATCATAAGGCCAACTACGATACCGATGATGGGATTTCCACCAAATTTACGAGTGGCACTATAGGCAATAAGTACTGGTAGGAAAGCAAATGCGGTATCTGTCAGCATCTGGAACATGCTCAACATAAATGGACTAAATTCTACACCCAGCTCCACAAGAAGTCCTCTTAAACCCATTAATAGTCCCGTTGTAACCAGTGCAGGAATTAGAGGAATTAGAATATCCGCCAAAGTTCGAACGACTCTCTGAACGGGAGTCATGTTGGAGTAAACGTCTTCTTTAAACGCTGTATCCGCTGATTCATCCATCTTTGTATATTGCTTAAATTCAGAATAGACTTCATTTACCTTTCCAGTTCCGAAAATAAACTGGTGTTGTCCTGTATTAAAAAAGTAACCTTTGCTTCCAGTGACAGCTTCCGCTTTTTCCTTGCTCACCTTGCTGTTATCTCTTAAGATAATTCGAAGTCTTGTAGCACAGTGTTCAAAATTTTTGACATTATCCTGGCCTCCCACAGCGTCAAGAATGTCTTTGATGGTTTGTTCATTTTTCATTAATAATTCCTCCTTTT
>SAAM01000445.1 GCA_009929415.1 Clostridia bacterium
TATTTTTGTCCTCTCATTTTTAGATCCCATTCTTTACTTTTTTGGTGCAAGTAAGGATACGATTTCTTACGCAAGAGAGTATATGATTGTCATATCTATGGGCAATGTGGTGACACACATGTATTTTGGTCTCAATGCCCTGCTGCGCGCATCAGGATATCCGGCAAAATCCATGTACACCACGATAATATCGGTCGTAATAAATATAATCCTTGCTCCGATTTTTATTTATGTGGCAGGATGGGGTATAATGGGTGCCGCACTGGCTACTGTTATAGCTCAGACATCTATGCTTATCTGGCAATTGAAGATGTTTAGCAATAAGCAGAATTTCATACACTTTCAGAAGGGGATGTTCAGACTGAGGAAAAAGATTGTTAAAGATTCTCTCTCTATAGGTCTTGCCCCTTTTCTTATGAATGCCGCATCTTGTGTCATAGTAATCATAATCAACCAGAGTCTGATTAAGTACGGAGGGGACCTTCAGGTCGGTGCTTATGGAATCATCAACAGAGTTGCAGCATTGTTTGTAATGATTGTTTTGGGGCTGAATATGGGTATGCAGCCGATAGCCGGTTATAATTACGGGGCCAGACAGATGGACAGGGTAAATAAAGTGCTTAAACAGACAATTATACTTGCAACTTCTGTGATGATTGCAGGCTTTTTAATCGGTGAACTTTTTCCGAGGGCTGTCGCATCTGTCTTTACAACAGACAAGGAGCTTATCGAGCTTGTTATTCCGGGAATGAGGATAGTATTCATATTCTTCCCTATAATAGGTTTCCAGATGGTTACGTCAAATTTCTTCCAGAGTATAGGTATTCCCGGTAAAGCTATCTTTATGTCTTTATCCAGACAGGTTCTTTTTTTGCTGCCGGCTTTACTGATTTTACCTCGTTTTTTCGGAGTGAACGGAGTGTGGTACAGTCTTCCGGTGGCAGATTCAATGGCAAGCATAATAACAGCTTACTTGCTTATTCAACAATACAGGGTAACTAAAACAGTTAATTAAAATGGAGAAGAATCATGTCATATGTATCGGCCGCCAGCTTGGAAGCGGGGGTCATGAGATAGGAGAGAGGCTTGCCTCAAGGCTTGGTTACTCTTTTTTTGATAAGGAGCTTATTAAACTGGCCTCTGCAGAGAGCGGACTGAGCAGCGACGTGTTTGAAAGGGCCGATGAAAAGATAAATCATACAATGTTTGACGGGATATTCTATATGTCTGACAATTGCCTTCGAAATGATGCCTTGTTCAAGATACAGAGTGATGTCATAAGAGAGCTGGCAGAGAAGGAATCCTCTGTTTTTGTAGGAAGATGTGCAGATTACATCCTCAAAGATTTTCCGGGGGTTGTCTCGGTCTTTATCTCTGCCAATATTGAGGATAGGATAAGGAGAGTAATGGAACATAACGACCTTTCAGAAAATGAGGCTCGTTCCTTAATTGAAAAGACAGATAAAAAAAGAGCCGCTTACTACAATTTTTACAGCAATAATATTTGGGGCAGGGCCGATTCCTATGACCTCTGTATCAACTCTTCTGTTTTGGGAGTTGATGAGACTGTCGACTTTTTGTATAGATTCGTACAGGAGAAATTCAAATAGTGCTCTCCTATTTTAGCCCCTTTTTATATCTGATCAGTTTTGCCAGATCTTCAAGCTGAACGTGATCTCTTATCTCAAGCACCACCGGATGGAGTTTTCCTAAAGTCTGTGATGACTCAACCTGTTGTTTGTAGGATTTGTCAATGTCCAGTTCTAGTATGCCGGAGCAATCCCTGTCTCTGAAGAAGAAACTGGTCTTGAAAAA
>SAAM01000446.1 GCA_009929415.1 Clostridia bacterium
CTCCATTTGCATGCGGTAGCCGCATACGGTTTAGTTGATATTCCCAGTATGCAAGGTGAATCCACGATTTGCAAACTGGGAGGTCACTTCATATTGTCTTCTATGATTCCCGTCAAGCCCCCTGATTAAGGAATTTGAATACCCCTAATTCATTTATAGTCATAGAATTGGTGATCTCTATCATTTCCTCAAATCCTTTGCAGGATTGACGGATTTGGTTGTATCGGCCAAGGATTGGCAAGTGTTTCCGGGCATGATAGGCAGCAACCTCCTGCCGTTCCTGCTCGTCTTCTACCGTAAAAAGGGTCCCATTCTTCAACATCGAATACATCATGACCACCATCTTTCTTGCGATTGCAACAGCTGCTTTTCGTCCGCCCATTCGCAGTCTCAGCTCATTGAACTTGCGTTTCAGTGGGAAATCGAATTGGGTCTTGGTCATTGCGAACACAGATTCTATCAGGTATTCCCGTAAAGCAGCTTGACCTTCTTTTGTTATCTTTCGTGCAGCATCCTTCTGGCCTGATTGGTATACCCTTGGGACCAACCCACAATACGCTGCGAGTTGCTTTGCATTACAGAACCTGTCAACATCCCCAACAAATGCAATGAACGTCGCAATTGTTTTCAGCCCCACTCCCGGGATTGATCCAAGTAACGTTGCTGTACGGTCATCCTGTTTGACTATCCTTGCAAACTGTTTCTCCCCGGATTCCTGTAATTCTTCTAGTAGTGAGAGTTCCTTGGAAAGATCCTTTGCGATTCGCTTGGGGAATGCATATGCTCTGTCAGTGCCAAAACACGACTCTATCGCAGCTGCCCTACCAAGCTTGCTGTGCAGGTTGTTCATTTTCCCCGCCTCAGGGAACCCTTTGTCAAAAAACAAGGCATGCAACCTGTTTACCATTTGCTTATGCACATCATCCAGTTTCCTGTAGTGGGAGACTACATCCCTGTTCGCCATCTCGCGGTCACTGGGGATGCTTACAAGTTGGAGTTCAGCAATCGGTGTCCTGAGAATGAGCCTCGCGAGAAACAATGAATCTTCCCTGTCTGTTTTCTTTTTCGTTTCATTGATGTGGGTGGTATGTGGGTTGATTACACATGCCACTACTCCGGATTTCCTGTTCATGGCTCGGGCGATGTTGAATGTTCCCGTGGAAGCTTCCATCAGCACCAGATCCCCTGGCTGCAGCATCTCGTAAAGCTTGTCCCGTTTCGCAGACCTCAATGAGAATTTCTCGTGTAGGATGACCTTGCCTTGTAGGTCCATGATGCAAGCCCAACAATTCTGCTTGCTCAGGTCCACTCCCACAAACCGTTTCACTCCATCCTTATGCTTTGCTTTCGAAATCTCACTGGTTCTAATGCCTACCGGCGTACAATACCATTGGTACCCGCTGCTTGAAGAGTAGTCGTTAACCTTGTTCTCTTCCATAACCCCTCCTAGTGTAGTAGAATTGGGGCCAGATGGCGGTCATTCGATGATCAGTCATGCTTCTAACCGGGATGACGCTGTAAGTCGATAGAGAGCATACGGCGTCTCCCATTTTGATGTTCGACGGCCGGTGTGTGGTTCGATAAACTAGACCAAGGATATAATTCTGCTATTCCTAAGACAATACCACCGTAACCGCCGGCCCTCTGTCCCCGTCAGAACAGAGTACATCAAATAACTGCTTTCTGGTATCTTATACGGGAATCATATCAACTAGATAGGAGAAAGCCACCCGATCGGGTGGCTTTTCAACACTTACTTGCTCTTGTTGGCGTCAGCCTGGGCCTCTTCCATACTCACCTTGCTGCGGTC
>SAAM01000447.1 GCA_009929415.1 Clostridia bacterium
GAATTCCATACCTAAACAGACAACAGACTCCTGCTTGTTATCTACATCAAAGAGATTCATATTGGAACTATAATTAAAGTCAACCTTGTTTTCAGACATCCTATACTCCTACCCTAAAATCACTCTAATTTTATCGGGCTCTTGTTCACCCTTGGTCAATTCAGACAAGAATTTTTCAAAATTATCCCGAAGCTCCTGTAATGACATTGGCTTACCGTCACCTAACAACCTCGAACCAATCTCTTCCTTACTGACTTCCTTCTTCACCAACCCAGACAGTGCCTCATTCAGTACAGCAATGAACGAGTCAGACAGGAATGTTGATAAATCGTGAGCTCGAAGGAACTCAGAAATCTGTTGTTGTTCTGAAGGCTCCATCAGCCTAATAGTTTCCTGATTCGTTGGATCTTCAAGATATTCAACTATAGACTTCATCCAGTCTTCCAATAATTTACTTAAGTTGTTTTCAATCTGGTCCAACTTGGTTGATGCATCATAAGAACCGTCGAAATGAGGGTTATAGGAGCAATGAGGGCAAATTGGATTGACTTCAAGATCTTTCTCAGATAAAGCAACACATGGTTTAAGCCCCAACAAGTCTTCCCTATACTTCTCAAATGTACCTTTCGATAATATAGTGAGTTGTTGTAGTTTGGAAAGAGCTGTGACAACATCGCCGCGCAACAAAGAATTCAACTTTGCTTGGCTACTCCCAGCTAAACGAGCCTTTGCATGAAGACCGCTATAAAGTTTGATATAGTCATTCTTCAAGGCGCTTAACTCAAAATCCAAATCTTCGAGAAGTTGGTTATCGTATTCCTTTGCTTGATCCTTTCCTTTTTGCACCAGTTTCCTATACTTTTCAATCCAGTCAGAAGAATCGGGCAATGATGTCCTGGCACTTTCAAACCAAGGTTTCCTCGAGGAAATGGCTTGAAGCTTTTTGGCAAAAGAAACCAGAGCTCTTTCTTCTTGAAGGCCTTCAAGCATTTCTTCCAACTTTTGTGCAGACACGTTGGGATTCTTCAGCTTCCCCGTGGAATTGAAGATCTTGAGCTTCTCAAAATCATTCTTCAGATCTGCGATGTATTGCGAAAGATTTGTAGTAGGTATCTTTTGCGACTCAACAATCTCTCCCCAGAAAACCATACCATCACGATATATATACTCCTCTTCAGCTAGAGTTTTGGTAATCTCGGTATTCTTCGTTTGAATGCCAGCAATTACTGAGTCCTGGCCTTGCTGAATCAAGCTCGCATTACCTTCAGGTAGGTCAAACAGCCTTACAAATGCTTTGAGGAAAGCAGGATTCCAATCTTTTGGTCTGTCAATCAATTCGAAATTTGCAATCGTTTCCGGATTCTCACTGATGAGATCCTTTAGATTGGAAGCATCATATCGCTTGTCTCGGATTTTCAGGATAATGTCACCGGAAGAAATCAAAGCGACAAGAAGCAGGGATACAAAACCCTTCTCCAATCGGTATCCTGGATGTGCTAAATATTCTTCACCATGAATCGTGGCAAGTATCTCATCACGTCTGAGTACAACTCCGGTTGGTTTCTCCTGCAGTTTAGCAAGTATCCACTGAGCATACTTTGAATTCTTCGGCGTTACATATGCGTTCTCAATCAAACCAAGTCCATTCAGAATCGCAATTGGGAGACTGCTTGACCCTTGCCTGCTCACCAAATAGCGGCATGTCTCATTCAAGGTGTTTGCATAGTTTTTGGATGTCAACACCACTGAGAAGGTAGGATATTCACTTGCTTGTTGTTGGAATTCATCTTGCAGACAATAACTTGCAAC
>SAAM01000057.1 GCA_009929415.1 Clostridia bacterium
CCTTTATGTCTATTAAATTCTTTCCGAGCTCCATGAGGAAACTTCTGAGCTCGGCTCCTGCTTTATGGGAAAGGAATACACAGTTCATATTTTTCTCCTTTTACAGCTGTCTTTGCTGAAGTGTCTTGTATATTGTGCAGAAATCGTCAGTGCCAGGATAGTCATTTATAAGAATGGGCCGCTCATGAGCAGAAGCAAGCCCTGGGAAAGTCGTGATGAGAATATCATAACACTTCAGATCTTTGCCTGCCAGTATATCCATATATGAGCAGACATCGATCTTTATGATATCCGATGATTCGCGCTTAAAGAAGGCGGATATCTTCTTTGACAGAAACTCTGCGTGGGAATTTCCGAAGTCGGATACCAGAATCGCCCTGTAGTGTTTTTTTACGTCAGTCAGCTCAGGACATATCAGGCACATCCAGAAAAGAACATCAGCTAAACGGCTGGATACATCCAGCCCGATTTTTTTGGAGAGATTCTCGAGGCAGTTGCTTGTAACTTTATACAGCCTGGGGTTTTCCCGGTTCAGAGAGAGCGAGAAATAATATATTCGGTTAAAAAGCTCGGAAGTACCGAAAGGTCTGAGTTTTACACTGAAATATACGCTTCTCATAATATAACTGATATTTTTTTCAGTTGTCTGGTCTGGGGCATGATCCATGTCTGAGAATAATCTTTCGCAGAATTCAGAAACAGCAGCAGTGACTGAGCGTTCTTCTTCATCTGAGCTCCATCCGTTGAACTGATTTTTTATATATTCATGTACAGGGCCCAGATTTTGGATGCCCGTACCCGGAAAATGCTGCCTGATGTAATCGAGATGCTCTGCACTTATCTCATTTTCTGCAGAGTAGCTGGAGAGGGCATTGTATCCGCTCTGTTCACGCACAAGCGATATTATATAGAACATCATCTGATAGATTATAGAGATTTCATCATTTACGGCCCAGGAGAATTCATCCGGCTGTATATTCCTGGTCATTACCGGCAGCACTATATCCTTTATTACAGATAGATCAAGCTCGAGATCGTATTTCTTAAGATTGAGTCCATACAGTTCCAGGAGGAAGCTTGCGCTGAAATCCCGTAGATACTGTTCATCAGTCCCGATGAAATCATATCGGTTGTTCTCGCACCTTATCCTCATGCCCTTTTCTGCAAGATAGAGGTTAATCCTCGGAAGAAGGCGAATCAGGGTAGAGCGACTGGTGAAAAGCCTATCCTCATAAAATTCAATAGACTTGGATGGGTGAAACAGCAGCTCCCGAATCCACTGGAGTGAGAGCGAATCATTGAATATATCTGTAAACACGGCTCCCATGCTTGCGATATTCTGATTTATGAGTCGCACTCCATTTTTCTTTGAGACTTCGATATTAAGGTGATGTCCCCAACGCTGTCTGAGCATGACAATATCCTTTGCAACAGTGCGTTCGCTTGTGTCAATAGCGGAGCCAAGGTTTGCAAAGGTTGTCCATCCGTCGTTTTCGAGCAGAATCTCCAGCATGATGATAAGTCTCTGTGATGATATGTCAAGGAGTTCACGCATATGAGCACCTCCCACTCTGATCTTACCTTTATAATAACCAATTTCTTAATTATATCAGATTTTGAGAGTTTAAGTCAATCGGAGCGGCTTCAGATAATGGCCTCAGAAGGAATTCAATAATTGCCCCTACATAGGAAAAAACAGGACGGATATATATAAGTGGCTTTGCTACAATATAGTCAGTATATGTTTTTAATTAAAAAAGGAAAGGTAATATAACATGATAAGATGGAAAGAATTCAAAAAAAGACAGAGGCGGCTTCTGAGTTTTATTCTTACAGTCGTCTTATTTTCAGGTTCTATGCCAGTGGATTCGCTTGCGGTTTTTGCGGATTCCGCTGGACAGGATTTTACGGTCACAGAAATCAGCTTCAGTGAAAATGGGGCGACGCTTAGCTGGGAATACACCTATAACGAGGGTGCAGAGAGGATCTTCGAGCTGGAGACAGATGTGGTGCCTGAAAACGGTGTGGCTGAAGGAGATATGATAAGCCAGAATGAAAATGAAAAAATTGGCTTTTATTCAATCTCTGATGATGGAAAGCTGAGGGTTTCTTTTGATGAAGAAAGAATCAGAGAGATAACAGGGCGGAAAAGCGCAGAAATACTAATTCCAGATATTGAGACTCAGACCACGACTCCGTCAAGCTCTCCTGCAGAGACGGAAGGAAATCACCTGACTGGAAGCTATAAATTTACTGGGAGCCTTGAAGTGCAGGGGGCAAAAGAAAAACCATTTTTAAGTCTGCCTGAAGATATATTTACACTTGGAGCAGAAGATTCAGTGGGCAAGGATGTTACGGACATTCTGAAGAATCTTGCAGTTAAGGTAACACAGAATGGACAGGAGATAGCGGAAGGCGGAACTCTGAGCACGGACCAGATTACGGTGGACATATCCTTTGATGTTCCTGTAATTGGAGATAGTCCGGAACCACCTTTTGTTGTGAACAGGAATGATTATGCAGTATTCAAAATAGAGGGTTTTGAACTTCAGGGAGGCCCCAGGACAATTGATTTGATTCATGAGGGAACCAAACTCGGAACATTGGAATTTTCATCTCTGGATGATGGTAAATCCGCTCAGGTCAAAGTAATATTTGATGGAGAAGATGCTGTTTTCAGGGGAGAGTTCAGTGACGTAACCGCTCAGTTCAGTGCCGACCTTAAGTATGTCGGAAATGAACAGGGGACAGAAGATAAAGAATATACTGTAACTATTTTAGATAAGAGCTTTACTGTGAAGGTTCCGGCGCTGCCTAAAATATTTTCAGGAGAAAAAACAGGTGTGAGAAACGGAACTCAGATTGACTGGAAAGTAAAGATTGAAGCTACTCAGGTAGGAAAGCCTCTTAGCCTGAGTGGCTTGGAGCTGTCAGATGATCTGACTGATGTGGGGGATTTTATTACCGGAGATGAAGAAGAGGGTTTTTACTACAAAACAGAAGTCGATGAACGATCAACGGCTGTCAAATTTGATTCTTCGCTTATAAGTAAGCAAGATTTAAAATATACATTGAAGTTTCCAGAAGATGCTGTAGCTCCTGTTTACGTATACTTCAGTACGAAAATACAGGATGATTTTGTTACGAATGGTAATAGAACAATCACAAATACGGCACAATTGTTTGATGGAGAAGAGAAAAAGTTTGAGGTTTCAGGCAGTGTTTCTTTTGAGAATAAATGGATAGAAAAAGCAGCCGGCATAATCGAATATAAGACCGAAAATGTGGGTGGCACTGACAAAACCGTTGCTTATATCACCTGGTATATCACAGTAAATCACATGGGAGCATCGCTTCCAAATGCGAAAATAATTGATGTTTTAAATGAAAATCTTATATTTGTTGAATCTCAGTGGTATGAAAAATCTGGAGAAAACTGGAATCCTATTGGATCTGTAAACACCATCCCGCCGGCAGAGGACACATACTTTTATCCAAATTCTCCACTGAATCAAAACGTTCAGTTAAGAATAAAGACAAAAGTAAATCCGGATAAGAATATCGGGCATAATGTAATAAACATACCTAATGATGCCAGATTAGAGTGGGGGGCCGAGGGTCAGGGGACAGGCAGCAATACTGTAAATGCAGGGATAGGAATGAATCCAGTAAGCAAGACTGCAGGAACCTATAATGCTGAAGCCCATACAATACCATGGACTGTTACGGTTAAAGAATCCGATGTTTCTGTTGATTTAAGGGTAATGGATCTGCTGGTTTATGGCTCTGCCTTTGACTATAATAATGTATCTAGTATAGAAAAAGCTATTGGTTCCGGAAGCGTACTAGAAAATATCGATAAAGCAAAGCTAGATTTAATACAAGGGTCATTAATCCCAAGTTTTAGACAAAAATATAAGCCAGGTAGTTTTGCCAGCTCTGATAGTCTTACACACACTGTATATGCAGTTAAGAACAGTTCGGGAAAAGCAATAGCGGATTTGGTAGTGGTTTCAGAAAGTGGAAGCGGGATAAACGTAAGTGGCGGTACTTTGCAAAACCCTGCGTCAAAGGCTTTCAGCTTTGAGACCATTGTCACCGATCCAGCCTGGTATCTTACTAATGTAAATAAAACGGTCACAAATACAGCGATGCTGTTCAGCGCAAACCACAGCGTGAACCAGAGTGCTGAATCTGTAACAATAAATCCAAGATCTACCAGAAAGGATATGCTCAAGGCAGATGCAGGTGTAAATCCTGAATTAAATAAAAACAATGGAACTATAAATAGCGCAGAAGGATTTAACTATAAAGATAAGTCGGTAACATTCAGGCTATTCATAAACCAGAATGGTGTAGATGCCACTGGAGGGATAACCACAATCGATGGTCAGACATTAGGGGATGTAACAGCTGAAGATGTATTGCCATCAGGCTGGGAATTTGCCGATATAGAAGAAAATACAAAGTTTTATCTGTTTAAAGCCTCGGGTACTCCAGGATCCATGACGGTTGGAGAGCGAATTGATTCGTATGATAGTTTTTTAAGTGCTGCGTTTTCAGATGAGAATGGCTTAACACCAGCCAGGGCAACATTTAAATTTAAGGAGCTTAAAGAGCCTTATGTTATATTTGTGAAGGCGAGACCATCAGAAGATGTGTTAAATTCATATTTTAATGACAATAAGACTACAACTGTAACAAATACCTTGAATTTAAAAAATTCACAAGATACTGTACTGTCAGAGTCAAGCCAGCAAGTTAAAATAACAAGCCAGATTCTTGATAAGACAATGACAAAGCCTGAGGATGGAATACTGAAATGGACGGTTTCTTACAGGCCTTACGATGTTTTTACAGATGCTAAGGTTTTAGACGAATACAGGCTCATAGATACTATTCCTGAAGGAATTGAGCTGTACAGAGATTCACAGGGAAATCTGGATTTCTCGGAAGGAAACTTTGTCGTAACTGAGATGACATTAACGGCATCAGGATATTCGGTTTCAGGGCCGGTATTCACAGACCAGCAGCTGCGTGATTTCATAAGCTACGATAATCAAAGCAGAAGCCTTGTATTTGAAGTACCTGACAAAAATAAGGCGTACAGATTTGAGTACAGGACTATGATAACTGCCGGATCAGGAAGCAACCTTACAAATAAGGTCATCCTGGAGGGGGCAAGTCTGAATGCGGTGAACACTTCAAAATCCTACACGGTGGCATCTCTTGATGCAAGCGCTACAATGACCAGAAACGGCTGGATAGAGATCCAGAAAGTGGACCAGAGCGGGGCTTCGCTTGCAGGAGCGGTATTCACTGTTTTCAGGGCAGACAAATTACTTGCACTCAGAACGGGAAGCACTGATTCAAATGGAAAGCTTGTACTGAGAGGCCTTCCTGCTGGCAGCTACATCCTTAAGGAGACCACGCCGCCAGAAGGATACACACTCTCAGACAGAGAATATGAAGTAAATGTAAGCAAGGAATCAGGCACAGTAGTAACAAGGATAGATGGAAAAAGCGGAGAGGGCAGCAATAAAATCAGAGTCACAAACTATGCTGACGGAACCTCCGGTAATCTTTCTGTATCCAAAACAGTTTCCGGAAATGACGGAGATGCTGAAAAAGCATTTGGTTTCAAGCTAAGCATTGCGGGAATATCCGGAGTAAGAGATTTTATCAGGACGGATTCAGATGGAAATATATCATATGGCTCTGTCGTATTCAGCAGCGGACATGCAAGCTTTTCACTAAAGCATGATGAGAAGATTACAATTATGGGACTGCCTAAGGATGCAAGCTATAATCTGGAAGAGCAGGACTATTCAGCCGATGGATATGAAACGAAACTTGCTGCAGATGGTAATCCTCTGCAGGATGGAAGATCATATGCCGGTCAGATTTCATCAGAAACAACTCCTGAGATAGTATTTACGAACACAAAGAACACTTATGGGGATCTGCTGATAAGCAAAACTGTTGCAGGAAATGCGGGAGATCTTGAAATGGATTTCAATTTCATCCTGAAATTTGAGAACCCGTCTGAGGAATCATATCTGTATGATGGACTTGGTGGCAAATCAGATGGTACAATTGATTTGGATTCTGAAGGCAAAGCGGCATTTACACTGAGGCATGGAGAATCTATAAGGATAAAAGACCTGCCAAAAGGACTGAGCTACTCTATAGAAGAACAGATAGACGCTCATGACATATATGATGTTTCGATTGATGGAAAAGATTCAAATAAGGCAACAGGAACTATTCAGGATGCAACTGAAAAAACCGTTTCGTTTGTAAACTCAAAAAGCACATTTGGAGACCTTTTAGTGAGAAAGTCTGTAACAGGAAATCTTGGCGAGCTTGACAGACATTTCAGCTTCAATCTTCAGATGGGAGCACTGGAAGTTAAAACTTATGAGTTTGAGCTGCTCAATGATGAAAACGAGACTGTCGAAACAGGGATCATGACATTTGATGATGATTACAAAGCCGCATTCACACTAAGGCATGGAGAATCACTTAAGATTAAAGGACTTCCAAATAAAGTGACTTACAGTCTGACCGAGAAAAGTGAAGAAGGCTATGTAACCACAACATCCGGAAATGAAAATGGCTTGATAATTGGCCTGAGCACTCCGGAAGTAGTATTTACAAATACCAGAGAAACACACGGAACACTTGAAATTGAAAAGTCTGTCACTGGAAACGGCGGAGACAGATCAAGAGAATTCAATTTTAGTCTGAAGGTCCAAGAGCTTGAGGACGGAGAATATGAGGCTGAAGTCGTGGATACGACATCAGGAATTTTAAAGAATATAAAGCTTGATTTTAAGGATGGACATGCGATTTTCAAATTAAAGCATGGCGAAAGGCTTTCCATAAATCTGCCAAAAGCCCTGGCATATTCTGTCACTGAAGATGATTATCGTTTATATGGGTATACTACACAATTAAGCGGCGACAGCTCGGGAACAGTGGAAGTGAATGAAGCTTTAAAAGTAGCATTTACTAACAACCGTAATATTTCAGGCGGAGGCGGTGGAGGCGGGAATCCCCCAACTGAGCCAGAACCGCCGGAAATTACAACTGAAATACCAGTTACACCAGAACTACCAGAATCACCAGAGTTGCCAGCGGTACCTGAGCCTCCGATAGTTCAGCCGGAGACACCTCAGATTCCAGAATTCATAATACCGCCTGCACCAGCGGATGGACCTGACAAGTTCATTCTTATAAATGAGAACGGGGTTGAAAGAGGCATCTAGAGCAGAGTAAAGACACCAGACGGCGAGTATATCTATATTGACGAATACGGATCGCCGCTTGGATCACCAGGCATACCGCAAACTGGGGATGAGAGCCATAGCGGGATGTGGATGCTTCTGATGGCGGCCTGCCTGGCAGGATCGGGATTGCTCATGAGGCCCGCAAGAAAAAAATCCGAGCAATGATGAGACATAAAAACCTGCGAAGCTATTCTGCACTGCTTTTACTTTTCCTGGCAGGATTCTGCGGATTCAATCTGATTTCAGACTGGAAGGAGGGCAGAACAGCTGAGCAGGCCTTTTCAGAAATATCCGCACAGTACCATGAACTGAAGGCAGAAAGCCGGGAAGACGGGAGCACTGAAAAGCCCGGCTCATCTGCCAAAAGAGCAGTGGAGTCACTCATGATTCAGAATGAAGACATGTTTGGCTGGATCGATGTAGAAGGTACGGGAATAGAATATCCGGTAATGTTTACGCCTGATGATCCTGAGTATTATCTTCGCAGGGATTTCAGCAGAGAATATTCCATGTCAGGGACACCTTTTCTTGATGGAAGGACTTCTGAAAAAACCGATAACTATATTGTCTATGGCCACAACATGAAAAATGGAAGCATGTTTTCCAAACTCACTCGATACAGCGAAAAAGCCTATCTTATGGAGCATCCAGGGATCACTTTCATCACAGGAAGCGGAGAAATAAAGTATCAGGTGATAGCGGCTTTCTACTTAAATATGGATATGGACAGAAATGATTTTACGTGGTTTAATTATCTTAGCCTGGAGGATGAGGCGGTGTTTACAGAGTTTACAGAAAAAATTGCCGAGGCTTCACTGCATCCTTTGCAGGAAGAGCCGGTACATGGGGACCGGTTCATAACTCTGGTGACCTGTTCATATCATGATTATGATGGACGATTTGTCGTAATAGGCAGGGAAACAGAAAACGAATTATGATTTACAGATATTCGATTCAAATTGATTAGGTTACGCCTGGAGGTTGAAATGAGGCTTCTTCACATTGATAATGATGAAATTTTTTCCGCAAAGATAAAGAAAATCGTAGAGGACAATGATGTCGTTTATATATCCGCCGATTCCTATGAAAAGGCAGGAGAGATAATCACAGGAATAAAGATAGATCTGGTAATAATTACTGAGCAGATGGATGGGATTTCCTGCAAGGCTTTCATCGAAAAGCTGAAGCTGGAAAAGAGCACGCTTACGCCGGTCATTGTAATATCAGATGATCACTCTGACGAAAAAAAATCTGTTTATTTTGATATGGGAATAATGTCATATCTTACAAAAGCACCTTTCAGCGACAAGCGATTTGAAAAATATATACAGACTATAAAAAACGATCTCAGTCTCATAGATGAGCTCAGATTTCTTCGAATAGCAGTAGTAGATGACAGCAGCTTCTCACTCGGGATCATAAGGAACATCTTTGATATGTATGATATAAAAGATGTAGACTATTATCAGAATTCCAGCGATTTCATGGCGGCAGAGAAGAATTATGACATATATATAGTAGATTATGTAATGCCGGTTTTTGACGGGGAAGATCTTATCTATAATATAAGAGAAGAAAATCTTGATTCCATAATAATACTCGTTACAGGGCAGGAAAGCCAGAAGATAATAACCCATTCACTCAATATAGGTGCGGATGACTTTATATTCAAGCCGCTTGATGCAAAGCTGTTCATGCTCAGGATAGTCTCATGCCTCAAGCAGTACAAGCTGAACAGGGAGAATCTGCACAAGAGCAGCCTCCTTTACAATATGGCTACCCGTGACACTCTTACGGGTCTGTGCAATCGAAATCATTTCATGGAGCTTTATGAAAAAAAGGCTGCAGAATCAGCAAGAAGCGGCGAGCCGATGTCAGTGATACTCATGGACATAGATCATTTTAAATCTATAAATGACCAGTATGGGCATCTAAGGGGAGATCATGTGCTCAGGGATATTGCCGACATCCTTACAAGAAACCTCAGGATATCGGATACGATATGCAGATGGGGAGGCGAAGAGTTCCTTATCCTGTGTCCACATACGGACCGTGAAAAAGCCCTTATTGTAGCGGAGAAGCTCCGGGATGAGATAGAGAGACATGAATTTGAAAGCGTGGGCAGGATAACCTCAAGCTTTGGAGTGACGCAGTGGCAGGAAGATGACAACCATGAAAAGATTTTCAGGAGGACGGACAATTCTCTGTATCTCGCAAA
>SAAM01000058.1 GCA_009929415.1 Clostridia bacterium
GACGGAAAGTATCTATTGAACAGTTCATTTCTCTCTTTCGTTTTATCTTTATGCTCTCTTATAATGATATCTATCTGCCCCGAAACAATCAGTCTCGCTGACAACTCCGCCATCAGTGGCGATACTGAAACATTAAGACTTGTGAGAGCAAGTGAAATTGAAGATTTAACAGAAAGCGGCACTGACGAATAGCCGATTTGAAGGCCTGGCGCCAGTGACTTCGAAAGGCTTGTTATATAAACCGACTGCTCCGGTATAAAAGAAGCAACCGGAGATATGGGCCTGTCATTCATTAGGCTGTAGGATGCATCTTCTATCAGCCATATCTTTTGTTCTTTTATCACCGATGCGATTATTTTTCTTTGCGCGAAGGACATCGTATTCGTCGTTGGATCCTGACAGTCTGGAATAAGGTAAACTCCTTTGAGATCCTCTTTTTTACAATAATACATGAGAGCATCGGCGTCCATGGATCCTCCGCTCGGCCGTATTGGCACAAGCTGTATTCCAAGCATGTCTGCAGCAGTTTTTATTCCCGGGTATATATGATTGTCGACACCTATTTTGTCCCCGTGACTGAATATACCGGCAAGAACTGCCACCAGTGCATTTTGTCCTCCAGCTGCAAACAGGATCTTCTCTCTGCAGGTTTCATAGCCACATTTTTTCATAAGCATTACGGCAGCTTCTTTTTGCCATTCGCTCTCGCCGAGTCGATTGCAGGAAAACCATTTTCCAGCGTCCTTCTCATTGAGCATGCATTTCAGCTGATGTAAAATCAGCTCATTTGCAGAATTGTCCGGAGCGATGGCTCCCATATCAATTATATTGTCAGCATCTGTAAGCAGGTGATCCCTTGTAAGGGCGTCATATGCTACCAAGGTTCCGCTTCCTGCAGTCGCACTTATCAGACCCTTGAGTTCACATAATTTAAATGCCTTTGACACAGTGCTCAAATTAAGATCAAGAAATTTCGCGAGCTCTCTCTGGGGCGGCAATTTTGTCCCCGGCATAAGGATCCCGTTTTTGATATCGCTTTCCAATTTTGCAGCCAGGCTGCGATACAGCGCTTTGTCACTTTTGTTTATTTCCGGCTTCCATGACATATAATAACCTTCAAAAGAATTCACAGACATAAGCCTCACCTCCATACCATACAATTATAGAATTGCATGGTAAATATGTCAAGATTTTCAGAATGCTTATTTTCTAAAGGCTCCTGATTATTTTTAAAACTGCTTCATCTTCGCTTTCATCATTTTGGATCTCCATGTCTGAATAATCCTCATAGAGCTGGTGGCGTTCTTCATAGAGGCTGTATACCCGTTCCCTTCCTTCTGCCAGCAGAGGCCTGTTTTCAATGTCTATGTCTCCTGCTATAGCTTCTATCGGTCTGTTGATGTATATTATCACCGAATTCTTCCTCAGGATTTCTATATTCCTGTAGTCCTTTACGATGCCTCCACCTGTTGAAATCACCCTTGGAGCCTCAGCAGAGACTTCCTCGAGCGCGCGGGTCTCTATCTGCCTGAAGTGAGCTTCCCCCTTTTCGAATATCTGTGGGATGCTCATATTCCATTTTTCCTCGATGTAAACATCGACATCTAAGAATTCAAGCTTCAAAATCTCTGCAAGTTTTTTTCCTATCGAGCTTTTTCCGCATCCGGGCATGCCTATAAGCACTATATTTTTATCAATTCTTTCCATAATATCTCCTATATAAGCTCACTGGTGCTCATGAATATGCTTTCTGTGACATCGTCATTTATTCTGATGTTATTCCATATTTCCTGTGACTTCACTGCCTGTCCTACGAGCATATAAAGCCCATTAACTGCCTTTATTCCGCTTTCATCCGCGTATCTGAGAAACAGGGTTTCTTTTGGATTGTATATGAGATCCACTGCCGATTTGAACCTGCTTACTACTTCCTTTTCCACTGGCGATGCATCTGTATTTGGATACATTCCTGAGGGAGTGCAGTTTATTATTATATCTCCTGATTCAATCTGCCTGAGCTCTTCATAGGATATGATGCGCCTGTCCCCAAAGCCTGTTATCTGCCTCGAGGAATCTCTGCTTACTACTTTGATTTCTCTTGCTCCGCTGTCTGCAAGATACTGCCAGACTGCCTTGGCCGATCCGCCGCTTCCCAGTATGACCGCTGATCTGCCCTCGGTCTCTATCCCATTTCGCTTCAGGAGCATCCCAAATCCGTGATAATCCGTATTGTAGCCTTTCATCTTTCCATCTTCAAAAAATATCGTGTTCACGGCTGATATCTTTGCTGCCTCAGCTGATATCTCATCAAGATATTCCATCACTGCAATCTTATATGGTATCGTGACATTTATTCCTCTTATGCCCAGCGCCCTGAATCCATACATCGCATCCTTAAGGTCGCTCTTTTCCACTTCAAAGAGATTATAGCCTGCATCGATACCCAGCTCTTCAAAAATCATCTTATGAATAGAAGGCGAAAGGCTGTGTCCAAGCTTTTCTCCAAGCAACCCATACATTATTCTTCCCATATGTCTTCTCCTAGTCTATCTGTGTCTTCTGTAATTTCCAAGTATCTTGAAATAGGTGGTCCTGCTCCTTATCTGATCCATTATCCTGCTGACATGAGGGTCCTGCAGGTTGCCTTCAAAATCCAGATGGAAGAAGTATTCCCAGGATTTGTCCATTATCGGCCTGGATTCGATCTTCAGGAGATTGAGTCCCTCCTGCGAAAAAAGCCTGAGGACGTCGCACAGAGATCCGGCCTTGTGCCTGACCGTAAGCACTACGCTTATCTTGTCTGAGCTTTCATCAAGCTCCAGGTCCTTGCCTACGATTACGAAGCGCGTATAGTTTTTGCTGTTGAAGTTCAGGTTTTCCTTAAGTATATCGAGTCCATAGATAGCGGCGGCTCTTTCACTTGCAACAGCTGCCCTGGAAATGTCTCCAGCCTCGCTTACAAGTTTTGCGCCAAGAGCGGTGTTGTGATAGGGAATGAGCTTCCATGAGGGATGCTCTTTGAAAAATTCTGCAGATTGCTGAAATCCCTGGCTGTGGGAATACACCTCTTTTATGTCTTCCATTCTCGCGCCTTTTACTCCAAGCAGGTTCTGCTTCACCTTGAGCACTATCTCTCCATTTATATGGCATCCGTATTTTCTGAGCAGGTCATAGACTTCGTTCACGCTTCCTGTGGATGAGTTCTCAACAGGCAGTATCCCGTAATCCACATCTCCTCTGTCTATCGCCATGAAAACGTCCTCAAAAAACCTGAAGGAGGATGTCATGGCCTCCCTGCCGAAATAATTCAGGAGCGCCTCTTCGCTGAATGAGCCTTCGACTCCCTGAAATCCAATTTTGAGTTTTTTTGTTTCTCTGCTTACCAAAACATTGATGCCCCAAGCTTCGTCGCTGCCTCTTGTTTGAGCAACGAATTTTTCATCTATATATCTGCTCTGATATTCCCGGCTTATAGCCATCAGCTCATTGAAGAATATCTCCATCTCCCTGCTGAGGGATTTGTCTCTGAGGCTTTCAAGTGCTCTATCTATTACCTGCTTTTCTCTTTCGCTGTTGAGGATCGGTATGTCATTTTCTATCTTGTATTCTGCCACCAGCGCCACCAGCTCCATCCTTTTTTCAAAAAGCTGAGCAAGGCTCTGGTCCACTTCATTTATTGATTCTCTTATTTCACTCAGGTCATTTGTCTTTATCATCTTGCCTCCATCATCAGGTCGAGCAGCCCTATCGCCGCAACCGCCTCTACTACCGGCACCGCTCTCTGCACTATGCACGGATCGTGTCTTCCCTTTATCTCAAGCTTTGCATTATCCATTTTTTGAATATCGACGGTCCTCTGCTTCCTTGATATGGATGCTGTAGGCTTTAGAGCGGTCCTGAAAACTACCGGCATACCATTTGTTATCCCTCCGAGGATTCCTCCGTTGTTGTTTGTATATGTCTTTATATTGCCGTCTTCGATATACATCTCGTCATTAGCCTTGGAGCCGTTCATCTCCGATATGTCAAAGCCCAGGCCGAATTCAACTCCTTTTACTCCCGGTATGGAAAATAGAAGTCCTGCAAGCGTGCTTTCTACAGAATCAAAAAAAGGAGATCCTATTCCTGGCTCAAGATTTATTATCGCCGTCTCGATCACGCCTCCGACAGAATCCTGATTTTCTCTGGCCTCGAGTATCAGTGCCTTCATTTCTTCGCCCTTTTCCTGCGAGATCACAGGAAAATCCATGTGGCTCAGCCTGTTCAGAGTATCTTCTTCTATATTTGTGAGGCTGAAGCCTTCTTCCTTCACTTTTCCAGTACTGATTATATGGCTGCCAATCGCTGCTCCCTTTGATTCCAGTATCTGCCTGGCCAGCGCACCTGCAAATACGAGAGGCGCTGTCATTCTTCCCGAAAAATGTCCTCCCCCTCTGTAGTCATTAAAGCCTCCGTATCTTACGTTTCCTGTATAGTCTGCATGGGATGGCCTCATCCTGCTCTTTATCTCAAGATAATCCTTTGAGTGCTCATCCCTGTTTCTGATGATTGCAGCAAGCGGTGTTCCTGTAGTCCTGTCATTGAAGTATCCGCTAAGTATCTCGAATTCATCTTTTTCAGACCTCTGCGTCGAAAGCTCGCTTTTTCCCGGAGCTCTTCTTCTCATCTCTCTCCTTACTTCATCCAGGTCTATCTCAAATCCCGGAGGAAGCCCGTCAATTGTTATCCCTATGGCCGGTCCGTGTGATTCTCCAAATATTGAAATCCTGATGTTCTTACCCCATATTCCACTCATGAATTTTTCCTCCCAAGCTCTCAAAGTCTTTCCAGAATCCCGGATATGATTTATTTACCGCACTGCTGTTTCTTATTGTTACCGGACCTTCGCATCTAGTGGATGCTACTGCCAGCGCCATTGCTATCCTGTGATCATTCCAGCTGTCTACCTCTGCGCCTCTCAGCTTTTCGACTCCGTTTATTATGAGCCCGTCCTCAAGCTCCTCTATGTCAGCTCCAAGCTTTCTGAGCTCCTCAGATATGGCCCTCAGCCTGTCTGATTCTTTGATCCTCACCCTCGCTGCATTTATTATCCGGGTTTGCCCATGGCTCACCGATGCCAGCACCGCGAGCACAGGCACAAGGTCCGGACACTGCGAGGCGTCTATAACGGTTCCTCTGGTGTCAGATTTAAGTACGCTAAGAGTGTCTCCTTTTGCTTCAAATCTGCCTCCCATCTCCCTGACTATGTCAAGAATGACTCTGTCTCCCTGAAGAGACTCCAGATTGAGGTTATTGCACTCAAGGCCATTTCCGATTGTTGCTGCTACGATCCAGAATGCAGCCTGCGAAAAATCGCCTTCAACGCGATAATCTGTCCTTGAGTATTTCTGATTTCCTTTTATCATTAATTCCCGGTAATCCCTGTTTTCAATCTCTATTCCATATCTTCTCAGCATATCGAGAGTGAGATCCACATACCCCTTTGACTCGAGCTCCGTAGTTACAATTATCCTTGAATCCCCGTCGAGAAGCGGAAGCGCGAACATCAGCCCTGTTATGAACTGTGAGCTTATATTGCCCTCAAGCTCATACTCTCCGCTTTTCAGCATCCCTTCTACCGTAAGCGGCAGGGTGTCATTTTCATGTATATATTTTATGCCCTGAGCATCAAATATCTTCTTGTATATCCCCAGAGGCCTTGTTTTCAGCTTTCCTCTTCCGTCAAAGGTAATCCTTCCCATGTCAAGGAGGGCCAGAGGTATCAGAAACCTTATAGTGGATCCCGATTCTATGCAGTCTATATGGTCTGCGATCTTTCTGCAGCCTCCTGTTATTTTCAGCCTGGAATTTCCCTGCTGCATATCCGGATGCTCCTCAATACTCGCTCCGAGGACCCTCATCCCGCCTATCGTGGCTTCCATGTCCTCTGACATCACGAAATCCTCTATGACACTCTCTCCCTCACTCAGGCAGGCGCATATTATGGCCCTGTGGCAAAGGCTCTTCGATGGCGGTATTTTTATATTTCCTTTCAGATCAGATGGATCCAGCTTTACATATTTCATTAGTCAAATCCTTTCTCATGAATCACAGATATCTCAAGATATCCTCTTTTTTTATCTTCTTTAAAAAAGCATTTCCAATCTCACTCAGCACTACTATATTCAGTTCATCCCCATCGCTTTTCTTATCGAGGGCTATGCTGCCAAGCAGCTCACTCTTGTCCGCAGCCGCTGCATTTAAAGGGAGACTGTATTTATTAAGGAGTTTACTTATGCGCTCTGAAGTTCCTTTTTGCGTGAGGCCTTCTTCCTCAGTTTTTAGAGTCATCATGTGCATTCCTGCTGCAACCGCTTCTCCGTGGCTGAATTTTTCATAGCCGTGATATGTTTCGATTGCATGTCCTATGGTATGCCCAAAATTCAGGAGCATTCTGTCTCCTGTATCCCTCTCATCCCTTTTAACGATTTCGCTCTTTATTCTGCAGCAGGTATATATTATGTCTTCCATTTCATTTATGAGGCTCTGGCTGCTGTCTGACTCTGAAAGCCTTTCAAAAAGATCCCGGCTGCTTATGCATGCGTATTTTATGACCTCTGCCAGGCCATCACTGAAAAATCGCTTTTCGAGAGTCTTGAGAAGCTCCGGATCTATGAATACGGCCTGAGGATGGTAGAAGCTCCCAAGGAGGTTCTTTCCCCTCGGATGGTCTATTGCCACCTTGCCACCAACGCTGCTGTCAACCTGTGCAAGCAGGGATGTGGGGACCTGAACATATTTTATTCCCCTCAGAAGCGTAGATGCTGCAAAGCCTGTAAGATCTCCCGTAACGCCGCCCCCAAATGCGACTATGAGGTCTGATCTGGTTATCCCAAAATCCATAAGCTCATCACATAACCTCAAATACTGCTCTATGCACTTGCTCTGCTCCCCGGCTTTTATTACAATCAGTCTTGCCTCAAAACCGCTTCCGGTAAGGCTTTTTATCAGAGCCTCCCCATAAATCAGGGCCAGGTTTTCATCTGTCACTGCCGCGATTTTCTTTCCTTTGTGGATGGCTGAGATTTCCTTTCCAAGCCTTCCAAAAAGCCCTTTTTCTATATATATCGGATATCTTTTGTCCGAAAGTTCTACAAACAGCTCTTTCAATCTACAGAATCTCCTTCCTTCTCATGCTTGCCTGCTGAAACTGTTTCTCAAGCAGTTCTGAGTCATCATTTCTTATCGCAGCTTTTATGCTCCTTATATTCTCTTCAAACAGCTCAATCTGTTCTATAACATTCTCCTTGTTCGAAATGAGAAGCTGCGGCCAGAGCTCACAGTTTATGAGCGCTACCCTTGAGGCGTCCTTGAAGCTTCCTCCGATGAACAGCTTTGTGTCCACGTCGAGCATGTTGCTGTTTACCAGCGATACCGCAATTATGTGAGTCAGGTGGCTTGTAAGTGCTATTATCCTGTCATGTTTTTCGGGAGTCACTCTTATAACATTTTTGAACCCTATCTTTTTCATAAGAGTGCTTATGAGCTCGATGCTCTCTTCCTTGTTTTCTTCCAGTGGCGTTATTATATAATTTGCATTTCGAAACATCTCTCCGTCAGCATGCTGTATCCCTTTGTGTTCATTTCCTGCCATGGGATGCCCGCTTATGAATTCGAAATTTCTTCCTTCGATACTGCTTATTTCTCTTACTATTTCCGATTTTATTCCTGCTATATCTGTAATTATAGCACCCTTTTTAAAGAAATTCAGATTGTCTTTTATATATTTGACAATTTGATCAGGATAAAGGCATATGATCACTATATCAGCCTGCCTTAGCGCAGTTTCTGAGTCAGTGTGTCCACTGTCTATTATACCTGATTTCAGTGCAAATTCTATTGCCGTCTCATCGCAGTCTATTCCTGACAGATTCCCCGATCCAAGAGCTCTGAGCGCCATTGCCATCGACCCCCCAAGAAGCCCGAGGCCCACGATTGTTATGTTAAAGTCACTGATGTCCAAGCTTTCACCCCCTGTCTAAATGTCTCTTCCGACTGCAAGCGCTATATCCTTAAGTGATTTCATGAGATTGCTGAATTTTTCAGGCTTTATTGACTGAGCTCCGTCACACAGCGCATTCGCAGGGTCATTGTGGACCTCTATTATGAGTCCGTCTGCTCCTGCCGCTACGGCTGCCCTTGAAAGGGATTCTACCATCCACCATGCTCCCGTGGCATGGCTTGGATCCACTATAACAGGAAGATGGCTCAGCTTCTTGATTACAGGTATCGCGCTCAGGTCCAGAGTGTTCCTTGTGCTGGTTTCAAATGTCCTGATTCCTCTTTCACACAGGATCACTTCATTGTTTCCCCCTGCCATGATATATTCAGCTGACATCAGCCATTCCTCGACAGTTGCCGACTGGCCTCGCTTGAGAAGTATCGGCTTTCTTATTCTGCCTATCTCCTTGAGCAGATCAAAATTCTGCATGTTCCTTGCCCCGATCTGTATTATATCTACTTCCTCTATGAATTTTTCGAGCATGTCAGCAGACATCAGCTCGCTCACAACCGGAAGCCCGGTCCTTGCTCTTGCCTTAGAAAGAAGATCCAGTCCGCTCTCACCAAGTCCCTGGAAGGAGTATGGCGAGGTTCTCGGCTTGAAGGCACCGCCTCTCAGGAATTCCGCACCAGCGCCTGATATGTCCTCTGCTATCCCCACTATCTGTGCCTCGCTCTCAACTGAACACGGTCCCGCGATGACCGCAATCTTTTTGCCGCCTATGAGCCTCCCCTTAACATCAACCACCGTGTTTTCAGGATGCATGAGCCTGTTTGCTTTTTTATACGGCTGCATTATAGTCAATACGTCATCCACTCCCGGAAGCGCCTTCACTGCGTCTATGTCTATTCCCTTCGTGTCCCCAACTATGCAGAGCACCGTCCTGCTTGTTCCCCTTGTTATATCTACGCCCAATCCCTTTGATTCGAGCTTTGCCTTTGCCGCTTCAATGGTTTCCTGAGATGTTCCATCTTTGATTATTGCTATCATCTGACTTCCTCCTGAATTTAAGTAATAAAAAAGCAGGCTCATACAATGAGCCTGCCAGTATACAGATAATCTACATGTTCCGGGTAAAACGATACACGTATCTTATTTCCTCATCATAAAGGGATTCCTATTTTTTTGTAGAACAAAAAGCCGTAGCTATAAAAGTAAAAGCTAAAGCTAAAATAAAAGTTAAATTGTTCTACGAATCTCTTTATTGTAAGGTTGTGCATGATACGTCTCCTTTCCCCGGATATTTCTCTGTTTTTGTGTTAAGGCATATTCTATACCAGTTTTTTAAGTGTGTCAACATAAATTTTTAATTTTCTGAATAAATTTTTTATTGATTCCAAATTAATTCCTGCTGAAAAACGTTTCCTAGAAATAATTCAGGGTTAATTTTACAGC
>SAAM01000448.1 GCA_009929415.1 Clostridia bacterium
CGAAAAAGTGTCTTGGTTTGTGTATCTAAGATAGTTGATTCATGTCAAATATTGAATTTTCAAGGTTCATAGAATAATATTCATGTGCGAAGTATGAGTTTAATAATATAACTGCCATAAAAATGTTAGCCCAGAATCTCAGCGAATGTCTGTATCCTTGTTCTTACCTGCTCATTGTTGGTCGTCTGCTGGTCTATTTCGATATAAAGGTTTGGTATGCCGGCGTCATCTATATCCTTTTTTATTATCGGATAATCATATTCCTCAGGATCACAGAATTTCATCATTGCATAGACCACGCCGTCGATATTTCTCTTTTTGACGTCTTCTGTTATTATCTGTCCTCTTTTTTTCTTTGGGTCATATGCGAGCGAGCATCCTTCAATATCTCTCCACTGCATCGCGAGCCTTTCAAGGGAGCTGTCTCCCTCTGGAACATCTGTCCTGAACTGCCTTGTTTCCTGAGCAAGGTTGTCAAATGCTATCCTTATGTTGTTTTCCTCGAATATGTCCAGTATCTCCTTTGAATCCATTGAGATTCCGGTAACAAGAACTGTCTTTCCCGAATATTTTTCTTCAGGCAGAGCTCTGAGCATATCATTGAGCTCTGTGAGGAGCTTTGTGTGATCTTCTTTTCTCATGAAGTATGCGCTTTTTATTACGCTGCTTCGCTTTTTGGAATCCACTGTATTGAGATGCGTCGCAGTAAGCTCTGTGAACTCTCTCATCGCTGCTCTGTGAGCGTTGTAGATATCTATGCTCACTTTAAGCTCAGCCTCAGCAATCTCGCTTCCTTTTATTTCCTCTATCTTTTTCTTTACATGTCTGTATTCTTCCACCAGATAGTCAACTCCGGCCTGTATCTTTCTGTTCTGAGGATGCACGAATGTAATCATAGGAATATCCTTTATTGCCGATTTCCAGTTCTGGCCCATGCATATGAGCGTATCGCACATTCCCGGGATTATGACTGCTGAAAGATGGCTGTATGATCCTCTCAGGCCAAGCTCCATGCATGACTGCATTATGGAGCATGCGAATGCCGGAAAGTACTGCTTTGCAAGATCTACCTCTGTCTGTCCACCCCACATTCCCACAGGAAGCATCCCTGCTGCGTGTACTATCTCTTCCGGAGTGTATACAGGAAAACAGCCTATTGCCTTGTTTCCAGTTTCTGCCAGGTATTTATCCACATACTTTGAAGGTGCGTCTGCTATTTCTTCAAATCTGCCAAACATTTCCATGATATCCATTAGTTTACACCTCCCATGTTTTTTCTTTCTTCCATTACTTCCACGAGGCCCTGTACCCTTGTCTCAAACTGCGCATCCGTGAAGTTTCTCGGATCTGCCTGGTCTCCATCGAAGCCTGAATAAGGAAGCCCCGTCCTCTCTGCTACCTGTCTCTGCATCTCATACTGTATGAAGCTCATTAGCTTGCAGCTTCTGTTCATGTGATAAAGTGCTCCGTGGCAGTTTCCATCTATGAGCGAATTAACTCTGTAGTCTACCATTGTCTCTATGTTGACATTGTTGAACATCATGGTATAAGCCTGCGCCATTCCATCAAGGTCATTCACTTCATACTGAAGAGCCCAAGCATGAGGATATACGCTGCCCGTCATGTTCACTCCGTATTTTGCAAGTGTCTTCATCTTGTATCCTATATAAGGCCAGCATGGAATCCCTTCCATCATGATCCTGTACTTTTCTTCGCCCCTGAAGCTCGTATTTCCGGTCTTTATGTTGTCTTCAAGTTCTTCAATGAGAAGCTTGAATGCCTCTGT
>SAAM01000449.1 GCA_009929415.1 Clostridia bacterium
GTTATGTGCGATTCTCTCAAGGATTGAGAGCTGTTCATCTTTCTTCAAGTTGCATACATAGGGCATAATTAGTATCCTCATATTAGTGAAGGCCTACCACTGCGAATGATAGACCTTCTGAATTTTTGGGTTGGCGGTGGTTGTCTTAATGATAGCCACCGTCTTATAGTCTGGTCCCTCCGATGGATCCAGCACTTCTGATGGTCTCGAGTACGTCTTGTTCTTCCTGCCAATTCATTCTTCAATTCCTCCTTCTCCAGTAAGATTGTACCAGTCATCGATTAGGTCATCGTCATCAAGGCTAGGGTATCCTGCGTATACTTCTTGCTTTCTAGTGTTGTAAATGAATGACTCTGCCCATGACTCCTGGTTGTATTGGCATAGGGCCCAATCACCGTGTCGGGCAAATACGTGCATGGGAATAGTCACATTCAGCGTGCTGCTTTCGAGTAACTTGATATTGTTCATGGTAATCCTCATCTTGTAAAACCTACGTTTTCGAGTTCTCTTTCACCTGAAAGCCATTCCATGACTACATCATATAATCCGTCACCCATCCCCTTTAGCTGTGCAACATGAAACACATGGCCATTCTCTATTTCAATTTCAGAAGGTTTTTTGCCTGTGAAAAGCTTAAGATAGACATGCGTAGCGTCGATTTCTCCTAAGGCAAAATGGTCCGTATACTTGCCATCGATGATATATACTGTGCCTGTTTTCATGCCATGTCCTTGCAGTTGTATTCGATGTAACTGACTTGTAAACCCTTCGTACAAAGTTTCCCTACGATTCTTACTTTCATTCCTTGTTTTAGATGCTGATTACATTCCAATCCGAGGGATCCTGAAGCGAATGCTTTTACTGTCAATTTCTTGTCATGACGAATCTTGAATTCAACCATTTCTCGCTCATTGGGATTGGGAGTGCATACTATAATCCCTTCGATAAGAACACTGTTTAACATTGTGTTCCTCCTACATAAAAATTGCCCATCCATACGGATAGGCATGAGAAACCCTACAAGGGGAATCGAACCCCTATAAAGCACCTGCATAGGGTAGTGGATTAGTGTTATCTCATCGTCGATCGAGAGGGATTAAGCAAAATACTTCTCAGACTTTGCGATTTCATTGTTACGTTCAAGGAGGGCAACATATCCCCACAACGCATCCCAAGTATTGGCTTCTTTCAGGACCTTCTCAAGGCGGTTTTTAGACTCAATATCACATTTAACCTGCCATGTATCCATAGCGAGGTTGTAGCTTTCCTGTTCTGCTGTTAAAGGCTTATTCTCCTTCTCTTCATAGCGAACGTCCTTTGAGAAACTCTTCACCTTAATGGTATGGCCATTTCCCTCCACGAGAATTACATCCAAGTCTTTGGGCATGCCTTTTGTCACTTTGATATACTTGCGTACAGTACCGTCTTTCAGGACTGCCACGTGGGTTTCAAGGCCAATTCTCCAAGTCAAGGCAAGTGATAAAGCATCAGTTGCCTGTTTCAATTGTGCGGCAAAATCCTGTCCTTCTTCTCTGGCTACTTGGTCTACTTTACCTACTGCGAGAATAGCCTTTTTTGCTTCTGCGATAGCCTGTTCTGTCTTGCTGTTTGTGTTCTTCATGATAGTTACTCCTAGGGCATTTGTTGCCCATGTTTGGTTTTTTGGTACGCTCAAGCGTTCCGTTATTACCTGCATTACAGGGAATAATGCAACGTTTGAATTATTCAGCTATTGACAGTTTTTTGACCGCCGAGTTTCCACTGTATGCCTACAGTTTCAGTCC
>SAAM01000450.1 GCA_009929415.1 Clostridia bacterium
GCGGCAAGATTTCTTGAGAGCCATCCAAATGTTTCATGGGTAAACTACCCGCTTCTGGAATCATCGCAGAGCTTTGATCTTGCCAGAAAATATCTTCCCGGAGGAGCCAGCGGAATAATCGCATTTGGAGTAAAGGGCGGAGTTGAATCCGGAAAGAAATTCATTGACAGCCTTGAGCTTGCAAGCCTTGTAGTTCACGTGGGTGACATCAGGACACATGTGCTTCATCCGGCAAGCATGACTCACAGACAGCTTTCAGAGGAACAGCAGATGAGAGCTGGTATAAAGCCCGACATGATAAGGCTGTCAGTAGGGATAGAGAACATAGACGACATTCTTGCAGACCTGGATCAGGCACTTAGAGCATAACAGGCAGAAGAATAAACAGAAGAGGTGAGAAGACGTGCCAGTATTAATACCATATGATTTGCCAGCAAAAGAGATATTGAATAAAGAAAAGATTTTCGTAATGAATGAAACAAGAGCCCAGACTCAGGATATAAGGCCTCTCAGGGTAGCGATAATAAACCTCATGCCGACGAAGATAGAGACAGAGACACAGCTTCTGAGAATGCTTTCAAACACGGCGCTTCAGGTAAATGTGGATCTCATAAGGACGAGCTCTCATCAAAGCAGGAATACAAGCAGGGAGCATCTTGAAAAATTCTACAGGACCTTTGATGAGATTAGAGGAAGCAAATATGACGCCATGATAGTTACGGGAGCCCCGGTTGAAAAGCTCGATTACAGTCAGGTGAGCTACTGGGAAGAACTTAAGGAAATAATGGATTATGCGAGAGAGCACGTCTATTCCACGATGTTCATATGCTGGGCATCACAGGCAGCGATGTATCATTATTATGGGATAGAGAAATACCAGATGGATAAAAAGCTGTCCGGGGTATATGAAAATGAAGTGGTTTCAGACAGCGTCCTTACAAGAGGATTCGACAGGTTCTTCCATGCTCCGCAGTCAAGATACACCTACTGCAGGGAAGAGGACATACAGAAGATAGAGGATCTGGAGATAATCGCCAGATCGGATGAAGCGGGAGTTCACATAGCCGCAACCAGAGACAACAGGCTCATATTCGTGTCGGGACACAGCGAGTATGATGAAGACACGATTGACAGGGAATACAGAAGAGACCTTGCAAAAGGCACGCCAGTAGATGTTCCGGCGAACTACTACAGAAACGATGATCCGGAGCAGGGAATAATGGTAAGGTGGAAATCTCATGGGAACCTTCTTTTCAGCAACTGGCTCAATTACTGTGTATACCAGGAGACCCCGTTTGACATAGACAATATAACCAAAAAAGTAGTGGCCAAGTTTGGGGGGACCTCACTGGCAGACGCATCGCAGTTCAACAAGGTAAAAGACATCATACTGGCTCAGAATGACAGGAGCTATATCGTGGTATCGGCCCCTGGAAAGAGGTATGATGGAGATGTGAAGGTTACAGACATGCTCGGATATGCCCACAACATACAGAGTGTCAAGGAAACTGTCAAAGAACAGATAAGAGAGCTGCAGAAGAAGGAATTCTCGCTCACGAAGGAAAAAGAGCAGGTAATCCATCAGATAGAGGACAGGTTTGAGGAAATATGTGAAGACCTGGGCGTATCCGGAAAGCCGAAGCGCGAGATAAAGTCGGTCGCTGAGCAGCTGAGAGCCGCAAAGGACAGGGATTTCATGATAAGCAGGGGAGAATACCTGAGTGCGGTTATAATGGCAGATTATCTGGGATATGACTTTATAGATTCAGCAGATCTGA
>SAAM01000451.1 GCA_009929415.1 Clostridia bacterium
CCTAAAATCCCTATAAAATTACAGTATACAGAAATTCCTATGTTCGCACCGTAAAATTGCTCATTTTACGGTGTTTTTGCGTGTTTCAAGAGAATAATTATTGCTTTTTCATGCTGTATACTGTAGACTACAGTATACAGAGGGCAAGCATGGCAATCTACAAGAAAGAACGGTTTGAAATCCCGAAAGGCACCTTCAGGAACAAGCAGAAAACCAAGACCTACATCTACCAATACACCGACCACTACAGGTCCAATGAAAACGGGAAGGCGGGTCACAAGTCCAAGGCCATCGGTGTCCTTGATGAGGAAAAGAACCTGCTGATTCCCAATGACAACTACTTTGAGATCAACAGCATCGAACCCAGGCTTTTCACAGAAGATGTATTGTCCTTCGGATATACCAACCTCTGCTACCATATCCTTACTGACCTAGGGGTAGTGAAGCTCCTTAAAAAGTATTTCCAGGATGATATTGTCTACAAGCTCTTGACTTGTGTGATGTATTGTATCGGCAATGAGACCTCCACCATGAACGATATCGACGACTGGATGGAGACAACTTACATGCCCTACACTGTCCCTCTCATCACGAGCCAAAGTTCAAGCAAGCTCTTCAATGCAGTTGGAAAGGATGTCCCGGCTGTAGACGGTTTCAAGAGGGAATGGGCGGCGACGGCAGGAAAAGACCAGATAATCTGCTACGATGTCACCTCGTTGAGCAGCTACTCGAACCTCATAGTCTCAGTGGAATATGGATACAACAGGGACCATGAGAAACTCCCGCAGATAAACCTGGGCATGTTCTGCAGTGAAAGCACAAAGATGCCGCTGACCTATGTCTGCTATGAAGGGAGCGTACCGGATAAGACTGAGCTGCCCTATATGCTCGGTCTTGCCAAGTCCATGGGGTTGGAAAACATCAAGATATTTATGGATGGGGGGTTTTGTGATCCCAAGTGCTTTCTCCAACTGGAAAAGAGCACAAAGTCATTTACTATGGGAGTCCCTAAGTATAGGGAACTTTCGATTGAGCTTGCTGCAAGTACTGATAAGAATGAGATGACACTGATGGAGAATATGTTGAGTTGCAAGGGAGAGTTCGGTCGGTTCACCCCCTATGAGCTGTATGGGGTCAAGGGACGGATGCTTGTCGGATTCAACCAGCAGATGCATACCCTAGAGACACAGACATTGAGTGAAAAACTGACAAGACTGGAAAAGGAACTCTCCGGGCTTAAGAGAATGCCCAAGAAAGCCAAGCTTGCTAGGTATGGCAAGTACTTTACCCTCTCGATGACCGTGGAGAACAAATTGGCCTGGAAGCGCAACTATACTGCGATCAACGAGGAAACCAGATACGCTGGATTTTTCTTCATATTCACCAATGATCCCGAGATGAGTGCGGCAGACATCCTATACTACTACAGGACCAAGGATGCGGATGAGAAGCTGTTCTACCAATTGAAGATCTATCTTGATGCGAACAGGCTTCGTGTGCACTCAGACACTGCAGTCGAAGGGAAGATCTTCATGCTTTTCATTGCCCAGATCTTGCGGGCCAAACTGTCCAATGATCTGAGACCGCTGCTGGATGGCTATCACCTGCCTTTGGACAAGGCAATGAAAAGGATGGCTAACGTGAGGATCAAGACCGTTCCCGAAGGTTTCAGGTTGCTCAAGGCCCCGACCAAACAGCAAAAAGAGATATATGCCACCTTTGGCCACAATCTTGTGGAAGATGGGAAAAATATATAAATACAGTCAGAATGAACTAAG
>SAAM01000452.1 GCA_009929415.1 Clostridia bacterium
AGCTCACTGTAAGCAATATCTGCATTAAACAGAGCATTGATATTTTCTGCCAGGAATCCGTAATATTTGAAAAAACCGAGTATTAGAATATTGAACACAACTGCGGAAATAAACAGGGCTCTTCGAACCGCCCTTTTTTCCTTTATGAGCTCCGATTCGATAAATATTCCAAAAACAAAATTTGTAATTATCGACGCTATCATAAGCAGAACGTACACCGGCTCTCCCCATGCGTAGAAAAAAAGGCTCACTGCAAGAAGCGTGAAGTTCTTTATCTTTGCCGGAGACATCCAGTAGAGCAGAAGTGACAGCGGCAAGAATGTGAATAGAAAAAATATACTGCTGAAAACCACTTTATTCCTTCTTCCTGTTATAATTTCAAAAATTTCATATCTTAATGCCCATCAAGAAAAGCATTCCTGAGCTCCTCCGAATTATCAGCTACAGCATAAAAGACAATGTCATCACTTATCCGGACTATATAATCCTCAAGCAGCGCGCACTGCTCGGGAGCATATCCGCCAAAGCTCTCGGTCTGAGCGGATATCCGGCTTTCTATCGCAGCTTCGACAGATTCGATCTGAGCCTTGTCGCTGAGCTTTATAATCATCATCTCGCTTACGTCCATAGAAGAGGCAGGAGAATAGATCACGACATCCTCGTAATCTGCTGTATTAAGTCCAAAAAAGCGCTTGAGGGACCTTGACGGATTCTCTGATCGTATCATTTTATCGCTGTCGATAAGATCCTGCATGCCTGATGCAAGCTCCTGTATATCGATCTCGCCATTCCTCTGTGAATCCTTGCTGCAGCCGCCGGCAGAAGCAAGGAGAAGTGCCACCATAATGAGAAGGACTGCAGTTTTCAGCCTTCTTTTATTAATTTTAACTCCATCATTCATTATTTTTTCTCCTGTATACCAATCTGAGCCATTAAGAAGTCAAGCCACGCAGGGTAGTACTGAGCCTTAAAATGAATGCCATCTGCAGCATAATAGTCCGGATTTTCCTTTATCAGATGTGTAGAATCGATGTATGTGATTCCCATATCCGAACACATACTTACAAGGGCCTCATTGAAATCTCCGCTTCTTTTGAAAAGCGGCTTTTTCTCAATGACCGATTCTTTCACAGGATATACTGAGTTGACATAGATTTCAGCGCGTGGAATCTCAATTCTCACGCTCTCAATAAGTGCCCGGTAATGCGATATGAAATCCTCAGTAGTCTTGAAAAGCAGCAGATCATTTACTCCATAAAGCATTACTATCTTCTGAGGGCTCAGAGAAGCTGCTTTCTTAACGTCGTCCTTTGCCGATATTACATTTCTTCCTTTGCTTGCGACTACTGAGGATGAATCAGCATATCCATACAGGCTCAGTGGCTCAGCCTGGGAGTCGCCCATGAAAACCACAGATTCAAAAGCCTTCCTGAATCCGTTTTTATGGGATTTTACCTGCAGAGACCTTTCCTCCTCGGATTTTGAGATTTCAAGCTGAACAGCTTGTATCTTCTCCTCGATAGCTGACGTTTCGGCGGCTTCGAGCTTTTTAAGAGCATCGACATTTGCAAGAATCTCCTGCTCGCTCAGTCCTGATGCATTCACTTCAAGCTCTGAATCATTTTCAAAGGCATTGTATGATATAGCCATGACTACGAGTGCTAACAATATATATTTTATTATCTTTTTGATTTTCATGATAAACCCGCTTTTTAAAATTATTTTTCCTTCTCAAGACATTATGATATCATACTTTGAGCAAAAATCACATA
>SAAM01000453.1 GCA_009929415.1 Clostridia bacterium
CGTGATGCTGTCCTAGGCAGCCTGGATGACAATCCATTCATCCAGGAGTCTCGTCAGATCACCGAGCAGGTGCTTTCCCAGATTCGTTCGGTCTCGTTCTCCTGAAGACGGTATACGCATCATCGCCGAGGCTGATCAGCGTGAGGATCACCAGCACTACGCATGCGGCCTTGACGATGATTTGCCATTGGCTGAAGCCTGCATTGAAGAATGATGGAAAAGCAGGGTTGTAGAGGTTCCACCTGGTGCTTACAAAGACGAAGTAGCACAGTCCCAAGAGGTCTGCCGCTGCGCTGAGGACGAACAGCTGCGTGCTCCAGACTTTTTTGGCGAACTTGATTACCGCAACGCAGAAGGTCAGGATTGTGGTGATCATCCAACCGATGATATAAGGCTTGAGAGTCGAGGAAACAAAGAGGGGAATCGGATCCAGTCCTTTGCGATAGATTGCAATGAGGTCCGATCGGCTGTACAGCACGATCAAGAACACGAAGAAAATGGAAAGCCCCACCATGTCACCGATGCTGTCGCTCTTCTTGATGCGACGCGTGGGCGCTTGTTCAAGGTCGTGTAGAGCTTTAAGGTTCCACTCCTCCAATTCAGTATTGACCTGGTAGTAGGACATGATGGCAAAGGTGATTGTGACCCAGAGGAATGCCCCTGAAAGGGCTGAGAATACTGATGCCAGTACCTTGGATATCATGAGTCCGATGGAAGTTGGCTCGGAGGCGAAAAACAGCGAGACGAAGGTGATGACCATGGTGACCAGACCGACCACCAGACTAACAATCTTGAGAACCATGACATACAGGTCGAATGTTTCAGGACCGATGAGATAACGCTCTTTGCCGCGGTACTGTCTTGCAAGGGTTGCAGGAGAACCAAGGCCGAGCAGTGTTTCTTCAATCATCCCTGTTGAATCATCGCCTGCGATCATATCCTGGATATTCGCTTCAAGTTCCAACGCTACGTCTTCCCTTTCTTTGGCAGGAAGATGCCGTACTGTTTCTTCTACATATCGCACAATGAGATCATGCATGTGATTCCTCCTCAAGTAGTGTGGTGATTTGGTTTGTCTGTTCTTTCCAGACAACGACGAGGTCTCCGAGTATCGACCGTCCTTTGCTGCTCAACGAGTAGAACTTTCTCGGTCTGGCTTCGCTGGTATCCCAACTACTTTCCAAAAGGCCTTGGGTTTCCAGCCGCCGAAGCAGCGGGTACAGCGTGTTGGCCTCGATGGCTATCTGCTTGTCACAGAGCACCTGCAACAAGGAATACCCATACTGGGGCTCTGTGAGCTGACTCAGTACGCATAATGTCAGCGTTCCTCGCTTAAGTTCGGTGATCAGATTGGTGAGAATCGGGTCTTCTTTCATAATTCCACAATAATGTATGACACACACTATTGTCAAGAACAAAGCATACTGTATAGAAAGAAAAAATTGACGGGTTCCTTCTTCAGTGGTACGATGAGGTTGTGGTGGCGAAGAAGGGGAATAACCGAAGAAACAACCCTGAGTAGCCAAAGAACCCTCCATGGCGGAGGGTTTTGTAATGCCCAATTCCTTTTGCAGCGATTGATAGGAAAAATCACCAATAAAATGTTTATATATAAACAACTACCAAGGAAAAGCTAAAACATGTAATTGTAGTGAGTAGAGCCATGTTACCCATGTTCTTTAATGTAGTCAGTTGAAAAAACCTAAGGAATCAGAATAAATCATTGCAATAATATGAATAAAACCATGTAAGGGGGTTGACTTTTC
>SAAM01000454.1 GCA_009929415.1 Clostridia bacterium
ATCTGCACAACGGTTCCGAAGAACTCATGCCCGGGAATGAAAGGCGGCTTCACCCATGAAGGCTGAATGTCATCACCCCAGAACATGGCTGCACCATGGCTGCACTTAAGATCACCGGCACAAATACCGCATGCTTCCGTCTTAATAATTATATCATCAGCCCCGCACTCAGGTGTCGGGTACTCCGGTTCAAAACGATAGTCATCCTTGCTGTAAGCTACTAATGCCTTCATCGTCTTTGGGATTGTTCCTTTTACTGCCATAACAGGTACTCCTCGATTATCACTTATAGAAAGTCATTTTATATATGTCATGATATGTCAATAAAATTGACTTGTCAAACACATTTTTTTAATTTTTACCCCATATTTTCCGCAAAACTCAGTGAATATATATGAAACATGGCACTATGTAATGTAAACTATTGACTTTAATAATAAATGTTATATGATATGCTTTTATAAAAGCAAACTATGGAAAATCAACAATGAATCTATCGTCCGCAAAATTGAAGCAAGCAAACCGAAAAAAAGTATTTCTTGAAATATATGAGAAGAAGGCAATATCAAAAAACTCAATCTTAGAAAACCTAAAATTAAGCATTCCTACTATTACTCAGAACCTAAAGGAACTTGAGAATGAAGGGTTAATTATTCAGGAGGGATATTTCAAATCCACTGGAGGAAGACCTGCGACAATATACAAGTCCAATGAGAAAGCCTGTATTGCTATTGGAATGGATCTTCAGCCAAACAGCATTGAGATAGCTTCAATAGATATGTATGGCAGAATTATTGAAAAGGATTCACTAAGCATTACTTTCACCAACTCAGATTCATACTTCAAAACCCTCGGCAGCTTTGTCAATGAATTTATTCACAGAAGCGAGAAGCACAGCTCAACAGTTTTAGGGGTAGGCATTGCCGTCCCTGGCATTATTGCATCTGATGAAAACCATATGCTGTATTCCCAGGTTCTCAAGACATCTGATTTTACTCTTTCAGATCTAGCAAAATACATTGAAACCCCTCGCTGCCATTTTTATCACAATGCAGAATCCGGTGCTTTTGCTGAAATCTGGCATGGCAAGATCGACGGTTCTGCTTTAATGCTTTTCTTGGACAACTGTCTGTGCAATGCATTGATATTGAACGGTAAAGTATATCAAGGAATACTGAGCAGCGGTACTATTGAGCATATGGTTCTCCATCCAGGCGGAGAAACCTGCTACTGTGGAAAGAAAGGATGCGTTGATGCTTATTGTTCCGCATCAGGACTCAGCAGAATGATGAAACAGGACAATCTGGATGAATTCTTCATTGATTTAAGAAACGGAGATAGTGAAGCTGGAAGGATATGGAGCAAGTATCTTGAAGAACTGGCTTTAGCCATCGATAACTGTAGGATGATCATTGCCAGTGATGTGATACTGTCCGGTATGCTCCAGAAATATTTGACAAGTGAAGATTTCGAGATACTTAAATCGCTCTCCATGAGTAAAACAACATTTAAAAATGCTGATTTCAACATAACCAATGGAGTCTGTGGACGCAATGCAATAGTCATTGGAGCAGCAATACCACTGATGAAGGAATTCTTGCACAGCTGCAAGCTTCCATAGCAATCATCATCCATCAAGTGCCCGAGCCGACTGGAAACCTAAGGCTCTTCCTTCTATCCAAATAATCAATCAACTTGTTGAGTGATTTTACGGATATGATGCTTGTGTTGTTTATACTTCCTTATTCAGGAAAGACTTATTCA
>SAAM01000455.1 GCA_009929415.1 Clostridia bacterium
CAAAGTGTTTGACTTGGAAATTGCCCGGTGTGGGATAACTGTTGAAGTAGAGGGCTCCTCTTCTGTAACCATTACTGACAAGAATCACACAAATTATTTCCCAGGGCAGGAGGATATCCTGCTTAAACTGGTGTTCGATATGAAAACCAGGCGGATAGTAGGTGCAGAAATTGCTGGCAAAAACGGAGCTGTTCTACGCTTGAATGCTTTTGCAATTGCAATCCAGAAAGAGTCAACGATTGATGACCTTTCCTTGGCAGACTTCTGCTATGCTCCACCATTCTCCCGTACTTGGGATGTGATGAATGTCGCAGGTAATGTTGCAGTTAGCAAGAGCAAATAGATATTGATTTTTCAGCCATCCTGTACTATGGACTAACAGCACGTACGAATGGTGTACATTGAGAAGGCGGGCCCACCTCCCCCGCAATCTTTAATCTTCCATATTTTGGTTGTAAGATTATAGTATGGACGAAGCTTTGCTCCAGTTCTTCACCTCGCTCGACCGTTCCCTCTTTCTGGGTATGCAGTACAAAGGCCTTGCAAAGCTTGATAGGCCGCTTCCCATCGGCCAAGGACAGACGATCAGTCAACCAAGCCTGGTTCTGTATATGACCGAGCATCTCGATCTCAAGAAAACCCACAAGGTTCTTGAGATCGGCACCGGAAGCGGATACCAGAGTGCATTTCTTGCTGAGTTCTGTGCTGAGCTCTATACCGTTGAACTGCTTGCAGAGCTGCAGAAGCAAGCAAAAGAACGTCTTCATGGATTAGGCTACCACAACATCCATTACAAGGTTGGGGATGGAAGCATCGGCTGGGCCGAGCATGCACCCTATGACCGGATCATGGTGACTGCTGCTCCGAAACGGATGCCGCTTCCTTTGATTGAGCAACTTGCTCCCGGAGGCATCATGATCATCCCTGTAGGTCCCTTGGGTTGGCAGGAACTGATGCAGGTCACCAAAGACTTGGAAGGCAACGTAGAGCAGCAGAAGCTGCTGGATGTTGCCTTTGTAGAGTTGGTCGGCAAGTACAGTTGATCTTCGTTACCGCTTGCCTTCGTTCCACATCGCAGCCGTCGCCAAGGTAAACATGGCAACATTGCCCTTGTTGATCGAACCTGGTGCCAGATAGACAAACAGCTTGGGGAACACCAACAGACCGACAACTCCTACAAGCAGGAACACCAAAGGATTGAGCATTGCCGTCCAGCGTTTGAACACGCTCTTGCCGCCTATGATGTGAATGAACAACAACAGGGGAGCTATGACCCAGGTAATCAGGTAATGGACTAGAAATACCGGCAGGATGGTTTTTGTCAGTGTCCCCTCGATAAATCCAACCAGAGCCTCGTGATGTAATCCGTTCTGGATGCCAAAGCTGTAGATGAAGGGGTTGATGCTCATCACTCCATGGATGAAGGGAGCACCCATTACTGTTCCGTAAGAGAACAGGATAAAGAGAAGTAAGCCCAAGGTTTGATTGGTCTTGCTCACTGCCTTGTAGACAAGCCAGAAGCCCAAGAGGTAGAAGGGAATATCGTAATGCAAGGTTTTCTAAGGCAGTATGCCTCTCTCTGTACTCCCCCGGAATCAGTTATAATCTTAGTGGCGTGCTGTTCAAGTGACACAAAATCCAAGTATCCTACGGATGGTATTAACTCAGTATTTCGTGGAATTGCGATATGATTATTCTCTACTACCTTTAAAGTTCTCGGATGAACAGGAAAAATCATTTTACAACCTAAACGTCCTAAAGC
>SAAM01000456.1 GCA_009929415.1 Clostridia bacterium
GGTGGAGGCTATCGGGCTTCCAAAGGAGAAACTTTGTACTCATTGCTGGGATGGGTCAAGCTATTTTTAAAATTGTTTATTTTTGCAAATTGAAATATAAGACAGAGAGATGACAAACAAGAGAGTTCGGGTAAGATTTGCACCAAGTCCAACAGGCCCGTTGCATATAGGCGGAGTCAGGACAGCATTGTTCAACTATTTTTTTGCCAGACAGAACTGGGGAGATTTTATTCTCAGAATAGAGGATACCGATTCTCAGCGTTTTGTTCCAGGTGCAGAAGAGTATATAAACGAATCACTCAGATGGTGCGGCATTAAGATCGATGAAGGTGTTGCCGAGGGGGGAAAACATGCGCCATACCGCCAGAGTGAACGAAGGGCAATATACAGGCAATATGCAGATCAACTTGTTGCTAACGGTTATGCATACTATGCCTTTGATTCTGCAGAGTCGCTCGATAACCTGAGAAAAGAGGCTGAGTCAAGAGGAGATGCCTTTACATATAATTTCAAGATAAGAAATAGTATGGAAACCTCTCTGGTTATGAGCGAACAGGAGGTACAGGAGAGATTTGCAAGGGGAGATCAGTGGGTAATCCGTTTCAAGATGCCCGAAAATGAGGAGATTCACATGACAGACCTTATCCGTGGAGAGGTAACTGTAAATACTTCAACACTGGACGACAAAGTGCTTTTCAAGAGTTCCGACCTTTTGCCTACATATCATCTGGCCAATGTAACAGATGATTACCTGATGGAGATAACCCATGTAATCAGGGGAGAGGAGTGGTTGCCGTCGCTTCCTTTGCATGTAATGTTGTACAGGGCTTTCGGTTGGACAGAGAGTATGCCTCAGTTCGCACACCTTCCATTATTGCTTAAACCTACCGGGAATGGTAAACTGAGCAAGAGAGACGGAGACAAGATGGGATTCCCTGTATTTCCGCTTCTCTGGAAATCACAGGATGGAGAGACATCGCGCGGCTACAGGGAGGATGGATACTTCCCTGAAGCTTTTGTAAACCTTCTTGCCCTGCTTGGATGGAATCCCGGAACCGAACAGGAGCTCTTTTCTATGGATGAACTTATCGAAACATTCTCTTTCGAGAGGGTAAACAAGGCCGGCGCAAGGTTTGACCCGGAGAAGGCAAAGTGGTTCAATCATCAATATTTGGTTGAGAAGAGTGATGAGGAGCTTGCAAAGCTCTTCACAGACTTTATGAAAACAAAGGAGATAGATGTTACAACAGAAAAAGCTCTTAAGATAGTCTCATTCATGAAGGTCCGTGTGAATTTCATACATGAGATATGGGAGAAGGCACAATTCCTCTTTGTAAGGCCAGAATCTTACGATGAGGCTTCAGTAAAGAAATTCTGGAAAGAGGAGTCACCGGCGATAATGAAGGAGGTTGTTGCTGTTCTTCAAGGCGTTGGAACCTTCAGCTCGGAAAATGTCGAAAAGAGTCTGGAATCATTCATTTCAGAGAAGGGCTATGGTATGGGAAAGGTTATGAATGCTCTCAGGCTTGGTCTGCTGGGTATTTCGAATGGTCCCGGTGTGGCTGATGTCTGTGAGGTTGTAGGAAAACAGGAGACCATTGCAAGGATCGAGAATGCAATCTCTAAACTTTAATAACGTTTTTAATCCCGGATTTTGTAAATTAATATAAATATCATATTTTTGCACCCACAAAACCGGAAATGGCGCATTCTTCTAACGGTTAGGAAGCGGGATTCTCATTCCTGAAATAGCAGTT
>SAAM01000457.1 GCA_009929415.1 Clostridia bacterium
TAAATCATTTGAATTTGTGTTACCTTCACCTAAATTATAAGGGGCCGTTTGTTTTCTGTCATGGATTTGTTCGCGCAGCGAACTTAGAGTTTTCTATGCAAAACTATTCTTTTGTTGAAATAGTCCAAAAGAAGACCTTACAATACAACTAAAGGTTGGTAGCCAATTTAGTGTAGAGGAAGGTCTTCATGGAAAAAATTATAGCAGAAATTCACCACATAATAAAGGATTCAAGTCATGTGCTTGATGCAGAAACTACGCTTCAGGCTTATTTCTCAGATCTTGTAAGTCAACTCATGAAGGAGGCCTTAGAGGCCTTGGATAGCGAGTTGTACGTTCCGTTTAAAGCGGAAGGATGGCGTATCGCCAACAGGGATTCACGCACGATTACTTTCACATTCGGTACAGTCGAGTTTATGCGTAGACGTTTAAAGAAGAAAGGTGAAAAGAGCTTTTTCCCACTGGATAACATCTGTGGCTTCAATAAAAGCGAGCGCTACTCTACCCTTTTACAAAAGCAAGTGGCCGAACTTGTGACTGGCAGCGTCTACCGCGGTGTGGCCGAAGCCGTCACTAAACTGACTTCGTTCAGCATGAGCCATGGAACAGTGGGCAATATTGTGAAATCGGTAGGAGAAAAGCAAGCGCAGTGGGAGAAACAAAACTTAGAAGATTACGAAGTGGCCTTACCCGAAGAACAGAAAGAAGTACCTTTTCTCTTGGTAGAAGGCGATGGGATCGTCATTAAAGGCAAGGGGAAAAGAAAAGAAGAGATCCACCGAGTCCAAATAGCAGAAGGCGTCACAACAAGCGGGAAAAGAAAGAAACTGAAAAATCCGATATTTGTTTCATCGTTGAAATCAGCGAAAGATGCATGGGAGAAAGCAGCGATTTATTTAGGGAGTCATTACGATCTCAAAAATACGGTAGTCATTTCGAACACCGATGGTGGCTCAGGTTATCGGGCAGAGGACTGTGCCATGGCAATTGGTGTGTGTAAGGAACATATCCATCAGGTGGATCGCTATCACGTTCACAAAAAGATTAAGAGCCGTCTTTCTTGGTGTCCAGAGATGGAACTGCCGCTGAAAAAGGCCCTATGGTCCTATGATTGGGATTCGATTGCGATTGTGTTGGATACGATTGAAAGTAAAATCTCGCTAGAACAGGAGAAAGATCAAAAAGAGGAGTTACGACTTTTGGCAGCCTACCTAGAAAGAAACTGGGCGTATCTTCGTCCGTTAAGAGAAATCGAATCCTGCAAAGGAATCCGGGGAATTGGAAGCTGTGAAAGTAATCATCGACCTTACAGCTACCGAATGAAAGGTAATGGGAAATACTGGAGCCATGATGGCGCTCGGGCGATGGTCTCCATCATTGAAGGTAAGAAGATGGGAACCCTAGAAAAAGCGTTAACGGAGCCAGTACGCACCGTTCCGGAAAGTTTAGCGGTAAAACTGAAATTCGCAGTCAGAAATGCGTTAAAGAAACATTCTGGCAGAGAGAGGACACCCGCTAGACAGGCTGGAATACCAGCGATGAACGCGACCTGCAGCATGGGAATGATGAAGAAAATATTTGCGAGTTAATCAGAATTTTCTTCAAATCCTCCGGGAATACAGTGAATTACGCTTTTTGATTCACTGTATTCCCGGAGGGAAGGGCAAGCGACGCGCGCCAAAGCTTCAGGGACAATATTAAAACAATTTCAAATTGGCACTACAAGTAAGGTTTCTGAACTTTGCATAGAAAA
>SAAM01000458.1 GCA_009929415.1 Clostridia bacterium
ATGGTTTGTTATCGATACCGATGCATGGGGAGAGGCAATTCCTGAACTGAAAAGCCTCTGTCGAAGCCGGCCCGGTTGGTTCGTAGCAGAAAGCAATCCCTGTTTTGAGGTCTGGCTTTATTATCATGTTTTCAGCGAAGCTGCATGGACAATACCGCTACAAGGTTGTTCTGAATGGAAGAATCTGGTGAATGCCAGATTCCCTGGAGGTTTTGATAGCAGAAAACATCCTGTGCTTATTGGGGATGCGATACAGAATGCTCGTATCAACTTCAGGGCAAGAGGGGATGAAGTATTGTACGGTTCCACTGAAGTCTTCAAGTTGGGCAAAGCGATGTACCCTCTGATTGCAGCAGTGGTTGAGAGCGTGAGGCGATATCTGGGTGATGGGGCGAAGAGGTAATCAGCGTTCCTCCCTGCTTCTGTTTACTTTGCGTCTTCTCTCCGTTTACATGGCAAAGAATTTTGTTTTCGCAAGAGAGACGAGAATCATTTTCTGAGTAATCGCTGTTGGTGTTTGGGCTCCTTCAATTTTATAACCTGATAGTATTTCAATCTCTCATGAGTTCCCGAATCCTGAGGTAGATAATTTTTCATAGGTAAATTTTTAAAATAATAATGATATCTGATGAACTACTATCAACATTGAGTAACATGGGAACTACTTGAGTTGAAAATTGCTTCCCACCCTTGGTCCCTCTCAGTCCATGCTTGACACAATGAAATGTGCAATGGACAATGTAGCCCATGGCAAGTAAGCAGGATGAGAATAATCAAGGCACAAGCATTTTTACCGAGATACGAACACGGTATAATCTCCTATCGAATCCACAAAAATGTATTGCAGATTTTATTCTTAATAATCCCCATGAGGTGATTCTCCTCTCCATCAGCAACCTTGCAGCGAAATGCCAGACCAGTGAGCCGACTATTCTTCGCTTTCTCAAGAAGCTCGATTATACCTCTTATCAAGTCTTTAAAGTAAACCTTGCCCAGGAAGTCTCCAAGAGCAACCTGCAGACATCTTCCATCTTTGAAGAGATCAAAGAGAACGACTCATTGGGTGAAATCAAAAAGAAAATCATCCACACAACTATTCTTAGCATACAAGACAGCTTAGCCATACTTGATGATGCATCACTGGGACATGCTGTGGAAACGCTATTGGACAGTACACGTATTATCGCTATAGGGGTCGGATCCTCAGCGTCTATTGCCAATGATGCATACCACAAGTTCTCTAGACTTGGTCTGAATGTAGTTTGTTGTAATGACCCCCATATGATGAGTATCATATGCACTCATGCAAAACCCGGTGAAGTCGTTCTTGCATTCACACACTCGGGGGAGAGTAGGGAAATACTCGATTGTGCCGAACTGGCAAAACAGAACAAGGTTCCAATCATCGTTGTTACCAGTTATCCGAACTCCAGTATCACCAAGTATGCATCAATACTGCTCTTGAGCTCAACGAACGAGATGCGCTTTCACTCGGATGCAGTTATCTCAAGAATCATACAGCTGGTTATTATTGATGTCCTTCAGACGAATATTTTGCTTCGGCTTGGTGAACAAGGCATTGTGAACCTCAATAAATCACGTATCGCAGTAGCGAAGAAAAAAACCTAATAGCTAATTAATTATCGGTTTCTCATAATAATTCTCTAAACAGAATATTTTTGTTGACAGATTCTCAAAGCTGTCCTACGATTCCCTTAGATAGTAAAAAAACTACTATCTATAAAAA
>SAAM01000059.1 GCA_009929415.1 Clostridia bacterium
CAATAAAGATGCTTGGAGCATACAGCGAGAAGGAATTCAAATCTATTTCAAGCGGTGACCTGGATCTTGAAAATCAGGACGATGAGTCACAGGAGGACAGTCCAGAATCAGACGAAAATAAGGAGCTGTTTGATTTCATAGCGGAGTCCCTCGGCGGAAAGATAAAGTCCGCAAAAGCATCCAAAAAACTAAAAACCCACCCGGTATGTCTCTCAAGCGAGGGCGAGCTCTCCATAGAGATGGAAAAGGTGCTCAGCATGATGCCGGACGGCGGCGGCGCCAAGGCCGAAAAGATTCTTGAGATAAATACCTCTCACAGGATATTCGAAACGCTCAAGGATGCATTCGCAAATGACAGAGAAAAGGCTGAAAAGATTGCAAGAGTGCTTTACAACCAGGCACTCCTGATAGAAGGACTTTCAGTGGAGGACCCTGTGGAATATGCAAATGATGTCTGCAGCCTCATGATGTAAAAAAATATGACCCGGATTTTTTTCAGGAAGTTTGATCCTGAAAAATGTTCGGGTCTTTGCTTTTTCTATATTACACTGAAATTAATTTTTATGTATTCCGGTCTATTCATAATTCCCGCCGCCCGAAATTTATCTGTATTCCATCGGATTCTGCTGAGAGCTGTTCCACTGACTGAATCCTTCGCTGTAGTTTTCAACAAGGAAAACCGGCAGGCAGTCCTGAAAATTCTCCGAAAGCTCCATGCTCTCGAGCTTTTCCATCTCAGTCCAGAAAACCTCTCCCTCTCTTGAATTCTCAGACAGCTTTCCACTGTAGTCGCTTGTCCTGTAAAGAAATGCCAGATATCTGTCATCACTTTGCGTATTGCACCAGTGAATCACTCCACAGTATTTTAAATTCTTTATCTCCAGGCCTGTCTCTTCTCTTACCTCTCTTACAGCAGAGTCTACAATGCTCTCTCCCGGTTCTACGTGTCCCCCCGGAAAAGTAATCCCCTGCGGACTCTTGGTCCTTTCCTGCACCAGTACCCTGTTTGATTCTCTGTCAATTATCATGACCATATTTGTCAGTTCTACTTTTGCCATCACTTTTCTCCTTTTGATATCACACTTTATTTAATCTTATCAAAAACTCTCTATAAAGTCACTACAAAACTGGTACTTTTGATAATCCCTGAGATTATGTTATACTGTCATTGAAATATTAACCATATTTAAAATTTTTATATGACAGGAAATTATACATATGATCACTTTACATTCTGATTCAATCTATTTTATCAGTATCTTCATGAACATGATACTTTCAGGGATAATACTGCTTACGCTCGCGCCCCTTGCATATTCCTCAAAGGATTCTGTAGCTGCAATGATATCTGCGACAGTCTCTGCAATGGTGCTGATGTACGGCATGGTTTACTACATGGAATCGCCTCTGATAAAAGAGTTTCTCCGGATAGTTTCTGCAGCTTCACTTTATATCACAGGATATCTGCTTTCATCTGTGAGCGGGTTCAGATTCACATTTATTTTTCTTACTGTGTATGTCCTGAACCGGTTTGCGGCATTCATAACAGGCGGAGCGACATCGGCTCTCTCTGGCGGATATGCTGCTTATATAGCTGTACAGACTCTTATAATAGTCGCTTTCGTGCTTATACTGAAGACATATATAAAAAAGCCGTTCACCGACATGATTTATGAGATCCAGGAAAACTGGGGGACGCTGTGCATAATTCCTTTTCTCTTCAATATAGCACTTTTCAGGTTCAATGCCTTCTCGGTCCACTTTGACAGTGACCTGCTTCATATAAGGATTAATCTTCTCCTGTTTCTTCTGTGCTTTATCATATATTACGTAATATATCTTTATTTCAGGGACATATCTTCGACCCTGCTGCTCCAGAAGGACGCGGAGATGCTCGAGCTTCAGAAGGAATATCAGAAAAAGGAATACATGGAAGTGCTCAGTCGCCTTGATTCACTGCGGATATACAGGCACGACATGCGCCATCATCTTAATATGATAAGCTCGATGATCTCTTCAGGAGATGTCGATATGGCAAAAAAATACATCGAAGATCTTAACTGCAGATTTGCAGGACAAAATACTTATGAGGTGAAATGACAGTAATGGATCAGCTCTTAAATACAGTATCTCTTTTTACAGGAATAACTTATTTTTCAATAATAACATTTCTGGCAACTCCGCTTAGATACAGCGTCAAAAAGTCTGTGATTATAACGATTTTTTCAATTTTAATTAATTTTGTTTTAAATATGTACTTCGTTCTGAGGTTTAATGTAGGGCTTCCTCACAGGATTTTCCTGCTTACCATTCCTGCCGTGATGTTTCTGTATCAGGACATGATTTCCTCGGAATCTGGCTACAGGCAGATATTCATTTTTTTCACTTCCTGGTGGATAAATCTAATGCTTATATTCTTTACATCCGTTTCGAGAGTTCTGGCTCAGGGAGACAGCGTATATCTTCTTATGGAGTTCTACACCTTCATGCCGATATGCGGTTTTGTGGTTTTCTTCTTCCGAAAATCATTTTTTGATATCATACAGAAAATAGACAGGGGCTGGGCAAAGTTTGCTACTGTACCGGCATCCTTCTTCGCGATTCTTTTCCTTATTCACACTCAGCCGTTCAGCCCGAATTTCAATAATGATTATATATTTGTAAGCATCCTGATTTTCGCGATAGCCATTTCCGTCTATAAAGTCATAAATGTATATTTTCTTAATGCCTGCAGATACCAGGACAAGACCAAGGCAAACGAGATACTTCGTATTCACACCGAGTTTCAGAAAAAATCAGTAGACTCCATTAATCAGAAGCTCCGCGATCTTGAGGATTTTCGAAATCAGACCGTGTCCATGTTCCAGGATATATATGAAGCGCTTTCTGAAAACGATGCCGAAAGATCCATCGAGCATATCGCTGAAATTGGAGATACTATAAAAGCGTATGAATTTGAATATTTCTGTGAGAATTATGTACTGAACACCATACTTTCAAAGTACATACACAAGGCTCGGGAAGAGAATATCGATGTATCGGTAAGGGTTTCTGTACCTGAGTCTGTAAACATAGATGTTATTGAGCTCTGCCTTGTATTCTCAAATGCGATTGAAAATGCGATAAATGCATCTTTAAAAATCAAAAATGTCCAGGATAGAAAAATAAGCGTGCTTGCCAGCATGGCTGATGACAGGATATGCATCAGGATCATAAACCGCTTTGAAGGAAAGGTCCATATAATAAATGGCCTGCCTTATTCAGGCAGGCACAATCATGGCATAGGAACCAGGAGCATGATGTCGATAGCGGAAAAATACGGAGGTTTCTGCTCCTTTGAGGCGAAGGACAATATATTCAGCCTCAATATGGTGCTTTAAGGCTTCAGCGTCTCTGTATTTCCTGTAGCGCCTTGAGTATCTCAGATGGAGACTTTTTCTGTATCTCCGTGACTCCAATGTCCTTCAGTACAACAAAGCTTATATATCCTTCTGAATCCATCTTCTTATCGCTCATGACAGATTCAGCTATATCTACAGATGAAAAAGGAGTTTCCTCTGGCAGTCCGAATTCTCTCAGGAGTGAGGTAAGCCTTGTCAGGAGCTCCTCCTTGTTTTCGCCTGAGAACATCTTTATAGCGTATACCATTCCCGCAGCCACTGCCTGTCCATGCGTGTAGCCTTCATATCCGGAGAGTTTTTCAATTGCATGGCCTACAGTATGTCCAAAATTGAGAACATTCCTGATGCCCTTCTGATCAAGCTCATCTTTCTCTACGATATCGGCCTTTGCCATTATGCATCTTAGAATTATTTCAGTCAGGATACCCGAGCTTTTTTGTGCTGAGCCTCCCTCTGATATGAAATCCTCTATAAGGGGAATAAGCTCTGTATCGCAGGCAATCGCATATTTTATGACTTCTGCCATGCCGTCTGCAAAATCTTCCTCGCTGAGGCTGTTCAGCAGGAGAGGATCTGCAATCACAAGATCTGGCTGATAGAAGGTCCCGACCAGGTTCTTTCCCTGAGCAAGATTGAGACCGCACTTTCCTCCTACAGATGAGTCTACCTGAGAAAGCAGCGTAGATGGTATCTGGCATAGCCTTATTCCCCTCATATATGTCGCTGCTGCAAATCCGGCTATGTCTCCAACAACCCCTCCTCCAAGAGCGATTATGAGGTCATCTCTTGTGATCTGCGCTTCAGCAAGGCTGTCATATATGTCTGCAATCGTGCTCAGGCTCTTGCTGGCTTCTCCCGGCGGAATGACCGAGTAGCTTATCTCAAAATCTGGAAATGCTATATTATCCTCATCAAATTCATATTCGTCCTCCGATTCACCGTCTCTGTATGATCCATCAGCCGGCGCATACGCTATGTCTGCAAAATCTCCTATAAGTGTTTCCAGATAAAGGCCTTCGACATTTTCGTCTGTTATTATATGCACTCTGTTCATACCAAATTTCTCCATGCAGATCTGCGCTGTCTGCCTGAAAATTCCCTGCTCTGCGTATATCGCAGACTGTCTTCCTGTTCCCTGCGTAGATAGCTCTATCATTTTTCTCTCCTTATAATTCCATTTAAAATAAATTTAATTTTGATTTAATTTTGATATATAATGTCTTTTATAACTGCTTCAATTCATTATATTACATTAATTGAAGTTTATGAATACAGCAATTATGAAATTAATCAGAATTCAAGGAGGTAAAAGTATTGAAAAGCATCAAAACCAAGATCCTCACCATAATAGGAGGAATCATACTCGTTGCCATGCTCGTTACAGGCGGCTTTGTGATCAACAAGATCGACAAGGTAATAATGAGCAGCGAGAACTACACCGCAAAGGTCTCTACCGATAATATCGTAGGAGATGTCAACAATTATTTTACGAAGTACATATCAATGGTTCAGCAGGCCGCAAGGGATGAGAGCGTAATAAGAATTCTCTCTTCTGGACTCGACAGGACTGAATTTACAAAGTCGCCATACTACGGCAGCACCCACTCGATGCTGGCAGCCTCTACTGCCACTGACAGCGAAAACATACTGTCCCTTTTCCTTGCCATCTCAAAAGCAAACCTGGCGTTTGACGGAGGAGACTGGGTTGGAGACGAGAGCTTTGACCTTTCAGAGAAAAGCTACTGGTTTACAGATCAGGCCGACATAGATGCCGGATATATAATAACAGAGCCTTATCAGGACGTCGACACGGGCTCCATGGTGCTCACTATCTCAGCCCCGGTATACGATGGCTCCGAGATAGTCGGAATAGCTGCCGTAGATATCCAGATATCCGTGGTTAACAGCATGGTAACAGATGCTCAGAGCTCACATGAGTCCGGACATCAGATGCTGGTTTCCTCACAGGGAACCGTGCTTGCACACAAAGATGAAGCCCTTGTCCTAAAACCAGTAAATGAGATAGGCTTCAGCCAGAACATGATAGACGAGATAAACAGCCTCAGCGGAGAGGTGCTTCATTTCAACGACGGAACCGAGGATTCATACGGAATAGTCGGCGAAGAGAGCCATACCGGATGGAAGATAATCTCAATAGTCCCTGAAAAGGAATACACTCATGTAATCGACTCCACCAGAAACTATCTCGTAACATTCTATGCGGTTTGTCTTCTGCTTATATTTGCAGCGCTCGTGATGACAGCACGAAGCATAGTGGCGCCTCTCAGGAGGCTGACTGAGATAACAGACGAGATTGCCGCAGGAAATCTCAACATAGAGATAGACGTATCCTAAGATGATGAGGCCGGACACCTTGCAAATTCAATGAAATCTCTCACATCAAGGCTTGTGAACTATATAGACTATATAGAGGAAATCTCATCCGCGCTCGATGATCTGGGCAATGGAAAGCTCGACATATCGCTTCAGCATTCATATGACGGAGAGTTTGCCGTGATAAAGGAATCTCTTCTCAAGACTTCATCAAGCTTCAGCCATCTTATAGGTGAGATAGCTCAGATATCTTCTCAGGTAGCAAGCGGGGCCGATCAGGTCACTGGAGGATCACAGCTCCTTGCTCAGGGGACTACGGAGCAGGCAAGCTCAATAGAGCAGCTGGCAGCCACCATAAATGAAATTTCTGACCATGTTAACAAGAACGCGCAGCATGCAGTAAATGCCGCTCAGTACGTAAAGACTGTCGGAGATGCAGCTAACATGAGCAACTAAAAGATGGGCGATATGATAGAGGCTATAGAAGAAATAGACCTTAAATCATCTGAGATAGGAAAGATCATAAAGACAATAGAGGACATAGCATTCCAGACAAACATTCTCGCGCTCAATGCTGCAGTAGAGGCAGCCAGAGCCGGAAGCGCAGGAAAGGGATTCGCAGTAGTTGCAGACGAAGTAAGAAACCTTGCCACTAAATCTTCAGAGGCTGCAAAGAACACGACTGCTCTCATCGAAGATTCGCTCCGCGCAGTTAAAAATGGTACTGCTCTGGCGTCAGAGACAGGAACCGCGCTTGAAGAGGTTATTGAGGGCGTTAACAAGACCGTGTCCCTTATAGACCAGATTTCAGAGGCATCCAGAACTCAGGCTGATTCACTGTCAGAGACTCTCGAAGGCCTTGATCAGATAAGCACCGTGGTTCACACGAACTCCGCGACTGCAGAGGAAAGCTCTGCGGCAAGCGAAGAGCTCTCAAGCCAGTCAGAGATTCTTAAGGACCTTACCTCAAGATTTACTTTTTAGTACCATATCGGGAATTTACCATGATATCAGGAAGCTTATACTTTAAATTGCTGTAAAATTATAGAGGTGGACATGACGTCCACCTCTTTTTCTTGCTTAAAATATCAGATATTGTGTAAATCTACAATCCTGTATCAACTTTTAATCCATTATTTTTTCTGATCTGTACTGCTTTGCTGCCTTTATAAAGCTCCTGAATAAAGGATGTGCCTTGTTAGGCCTCGACTTGAACTCGGGATGATACTGCACTCCCACAAAGAATCTGTTTGATGTCGTCTCGACTGCCTCTACGAGATTTCCATCAGGAGATGTACCCGAGAAAACCATGCCCCCTTCGGTGAATTCATCTCTGTAAACATTATTGAATTCATATCTGTGCCTGTGCCTCTCCGAGATCTCGTTCGAGCAGTATGCATCTGCAAGCCTTGTATTTTGCATTACAATGCAGGGGTACGCTCCCAGTCTCATGGTTCCTCCCTTTGATATCTCTCCGCTCTGGTCAGGCATAAAGTCGATAACAGGATGCTCTGTATCTCCGTCAAACTCTGCAGAGTTTGCAGTATTTAGGCCTAGCACGTTCCTTGCAAACTCTATCACTGCAATCTGCATGCCCAGGCAGATGCCGAAATAAGGTATGTCATTCTCTCTTGCATACCTGCAGGCAAGTATCTTTCCTTCTACTCCCCTGTCTCCGAATCCTCCGGGCACCAATATGCCATCCAGGTCTCCCAGCATTCTTTCCAGCCTTGATTCCTGACTTTCCTCCAGAGAATCCATTAAGCTGCTCTCAGGCATCATAAGCTCCTCTGCCTCGATCCATTTTATGTCTACTTTTGCGTCATTTTCAAATCCTGCATGCCTGAGGGCTTCTGCAACCGAAAGATAGGCATCATGAAGGCTCACGTATTTTCCTACTATCCCAATGTAGACCTCATCTGCTGCCCTGCTTCTTCTTTCGCACATCGCCTTCCACTGCGACATGTCTGCTTCCCCTGGATATATTCCCAGCTCTCTGCATACTATGCTCGAAAATTTCTGCTCCTCAAGCATCAGCGGAGCCTCATAAAGGTCCGGAAGCGTTATATTCTCTATGACGCAGTCAGGCTTTACATTGCAGAACAGAGATATCTTCTGCCTTATGCCTTCTCCTATGCTCTCATCGCTTCTCGTTACGATTATGTCCGGACTCAGTCCAAGCGATCTCATTTCTCTTACTGAGTGCTGAACCGGCTTTGACTTGTGCTCAGATGAGCTCTTCAGATATGGCACAAGCGCCACGTGTATGAAAAGGCAGTTTTCCCTTCCCTTTTCTATCGCCACCTGCCTTATCGCCTCAAGAAATGGCTGGCTCTCGATGTCTCCGACAGTCCCTCCGATTTCAGTTATAAGCACATCTGCCTGTTTCGTAGCAGATGCATTGTATATGAACTGCTTTATCTCTCCAGTTATATGTGGTATTACCTGAACCGTCTCTCCAAGATAGTCTCCTCTTCTTTCTCTGCTGAGAACGTTCCAGTACACCTTTCCTGTAGTGAGGTTTGAAAATTCGTTGAGGTCCTCGTCTATGAACCTCTCATAATGTCCCAGGTCGAGGTCAGTCTCTGCGCCGTCTTCTGTCACAAAAACCTCTCCATGCTGATACGGGCTCATAGTTCCCGGATCGATGTTTATATATGGGTCCAGCTTCTGCGCTGCCACCTTAAGGCCTCTTGCCTTCAGCAACCTTCCTAGCGAAGCCGCCGTTATCCCTTTTCCCAGTCCGGATACAACTCCTCCTGTTACAAATACGTATTTAGTCACTTTATATCTCCTTATCAGTTTTCATACATGCTGAGTATTGTGTTTGCCACTTCTCTTCTGGTGATTCTCATATCCATGGCCTGTTTTTCAATATATCTGTGTGCCTGTGGCTCACTCATCCCAAGATACTGGATCAGCGCATGCTTGGCCCTGTCAATCAGCCTTATCTCATCTATCTTATCCCTCAGCCTCAGGTTTTCGTCCTGAAAGCCCTGTATCCTCTTTCTTGTAGCCGTAAGCATCTTCATCGACTGAAGCAGCACCTGCCTTGAAAGCGGCTTTGGTATTACGAATGCTCCAAATTTTCCGGTCCTGTGCTCTACCTGGTCCACGAGCTCACTCTTTACTATCAGTGCTACTGCGCTGCTGCTCAGCCTGCTTATTTCTTCCGCAAGATCTATCCCGAATTCATCAGAAAGAGGACAGTTTATAAGAACTATCCCCACGTTGTCTTCTCTTATCTTCATTCTGGCCTCGGCCGCGCTTTTTGCTGTTATCATGCTGGAATATGGGGTCGACTTTAAGATGCTGCCAAGCATTTCTTCTCCCATGGATGCACTTGATACGATCATTATCTTCTCCAACATGATTACCTCTCAGTCTTTTAGTCCTTTCTTTTTATGACAGTGTCCACAAATTTGTTCACCGTGCTTTCCGGAAGCAC
>SAAM01000459.1 GCA_009929415.1 Clostridia bacterium
TATCCTGAATTCCCGAGGAATTATCACTATGAAAGGCGGGGAGCATTGAAAATACAGGGATTAGCATGAATTACGACTTGCCAAAGACATAGTTACAATATATAATTGTCACTATGAGGAGGCGAGCAAGATGGCAACGATTGTGTATCAGAAGAACAAGAAGACCGGCGCTGTGTATGTATACGAATCAGAATCGTATTGGGACAAGGAGAAAAAGCAGCCTCGCTCCAAGCGCAGATACCTTGGCAAGCTCGACCCTGAGACGAATGAGGTTGTTCCAAGGGTCATATCACAGGAGCCGGAACCAAGAAAGCGGGGGCCCAGACCGTCGGCAGCCTGCAAATGCCGGTTCAGCGGAGCGACGTGGCTGCTTGATCAGATTGGCGAACAAATCGGCGTTGAGGAAGACCTGAGGCGTTGCTTTCCGGGCAGTTGGGAGCAAATCCTATCCATCGTCTACTACCTAACCCTTGAAGACAGCAGCACCATGGGTCGTTTCAGCAAATGGGCTTCGATTCACACTCATCCCTACGGTGAAGACATCCCGTCACAACGCATCAGCGACTTGTTCCAGTCGATTGGAGAGGACAGCAGGCAGCAGTTCTTCCGGATGCAAAGCAAGAGGAGGGCGGAAACAGAGTATCTGTTCTATGACATCACGAGCATCTCTTCCTATTCCGAGACGCTCAGGCAGGTCAGATACGGATACAACAAGGAACATGATCTGCTGCCACAGATCAACCTTGCCTTGCTGTACAGCCAACGAACGATGCTCCCCGTATGCTACCGGAAGCTTCCGGGAAACATCCCGGACGTCAGGACGGTCGGCAACCTGCTCAAAGAGCTGGACTATCTGGATATCCGCAAAATCAACCTGGTGATGGACAGGGGTTTTTACAGTGAGAGCAATATCAACGAGATGTTCAGGCAACACCATAAATTCCTGATCGGCGCAAGGCTTTCGCTGAAACTGGTCAGGCAGGAACTGGACAAAGTCCGGGATGAACTGGGTACACGGAAGCATTACAGTTCAAAACACAGCATCTATTACGACAGTTTCAGCTCAGACTGGGATTACACGGAAACAAAAAAGCAAAGCGGAGAAACAATTTCGGGTAAGCGCAGGATCTACATTCATCTCTATTACAATGCGTCCAGGGCAGCTGAAGACCGGATCGGATTGAATGTCCTGCTCGATACACTTGAGCATGAACTTCTCAGCGGGAAACGAAGTCCGGAACACGAGAAGCAATATGAGAAATTCTATACCATTCAAGAGACACCTGCGCGAGGAGTATCTATCGAGCCAAAGCAGGAAGCCATAGACAGGGCAGAGCAGAACTACGGATATTTCGCGTTGATCTCCAATGGTATCAAAGACCCACTGGAAGCCTTGGAGCTGTACCGGGCAAAAGACCTGATTGAAAAAGCCTTTGGCAGCCTGAAGGAGCGTCTGAATATGAGGAGACAGTTTGTTTCTTCCGAAGACAGCCTGGATGGGAAGCTGTTCGTGCAATTCCTGGCGCTTATCTATCTAACGCGGATACAGAAAACCATGCTTGATCAGAATTTGTACAAAACGCACACATTGAGGGCTTTGCTGGATGAACTGGATGTTATCCAACGATTCGATTATCCGGGAAAGGCGCCGATATACAGCGAAGTCACCGTGAAACAAGCGTCTTTGTTTTCCGCGTTTGGTGTTAAGCCACTATCATAGTGATAACGGAGCGGGAATCCAGG
>SAAM01000460.1 GCA_009929415.1 Clostridia bacterium
CTCAGGAAAGGCCTCGAATGCGCCCTTCTATGTAGGACTTCTCAACGGCCTGATGCCATGCGGCCCGCTTCAGACGATGCAGCTGTATGCACTGTCTACAGGATCAGCCCTTGAGGGAGCAATATCCATGTTCATGTTCAGTATTGGTACATTTCCACTTATGTTTGGATTAGGAGCAGTGAGTACTATGTTAAGTAAAAAATTCAAGAAAAGAATGATAACGGTAAGCGGAGTTCTGGTAGTGGCACTTGGGATATTCATGTTCCAGAGCGGCATGAGCCTCACAGGCACAGGGTTTGCACAAGACGGTGATACAGCTGCAGCGGCAGCATCAGGCACAGTGGTAGAGGATGGAATACAGACGGCTACGACTCAGGTAGGCCCGGGGAGCTATGAGCCGATAGTGGTTCAAAAGGGAATCCCGGTAAAATGGATAATAAATGTAGACGAGGAAAGCCTCAACGGATGCAACAATGAGATAATAGTACCTGAATACGGCCTTAATCTCAAGCTTCAACCGGGAGAAAATATCCTGGAATTCACTCCGGATAAAACAGGCAAATTCAGCTACAGCTGCTGGATGGGAATGATAAGAAGCTCCATAACGGTAGTTGATGATCTTTCTGCAGGCATAGATACACAGGCCATACCTGAAAGCGAAGGATACCAGGGCTCAGTGTCATCTTCAGGAGCATGCTGCAGCGCAGGTATAAACAGCTGATAGTATCAGGATTCAGAGTTAAAAATATATAGATTCAGAAAGAGGAAACCATGAAAAGAGAAGTCTTAAAAATATCAGGAATGACATGTGCAGCCTGCTCAGCAAGAATAGAAAAAGTCGTCTCAAAAATTGAAGGAGTAGAAAGCGTAACTGTAAATCTCACCACAGAAAAGCTCTCAGCATATATTGACGAAGAAGTCGCAGACGTACAGAAGATAAAGGCCGCTGTCGAAAGAGCGGGATTTGGATGGTCAGAGTTAAAAGAAGGAAGCCAGCAGGCAGATGAGGATCGCCAGAAGAAGGAAAGAGAAATCAATCTGCTCTGGAAGAAATTCATAGTCTCAGCGGTGTTCTCACTGCCGCTGCTCTATATATCCATGGGCTCCATGCTCAGCTTCCTCAGCTTCCTGCCGATACCTGAGTATCTTGAACCGATGAATTATCCGCTCAATTTTGCCCTTGTGCAGATACTTCTGACAATACCGGTGCTCATAGCAGGCAACAGGTTCTATGTAGTGGGATTTAGGGCAATACGCATGAAAAGCCCCAACATGGACAGCCTTATAGCCATGGGAACGACGGCAGCTCTCATATACAGCCTTTATTCCACATGGCAGATATATCAGGGCAACATGGGATTTGTAGAAGGACTCTACTTTGAGACAGCTGGCGTCATAATAACGCTCATACTTCTGGGCAAATCCATGGAGGCAGTGTCAAAGGGAAGAACCTCAGAGGCGATCAAGAAGCTGATGGGGCTTGCTCCAAAGACAGCGACTGTAATAAAAAACGGAAAAGAAATAGAGATATCGATAGATGACGTCGAAGAAAATGACATAGTGCTTGTAAAACCTGGCGCAAAAATCCCTGTGGACGGAGAGATAACCGAAGGCTTTACATCGGTGGATGAGTCCATGCTCACAGGAGAAAGCATGCCTGTAGACAAGAAGGTTGGAGACAGCGTGTTTGCAGCCACCATAAACAAGAACGGCCTCATAAGATTCAGGGCAACCAAAGTAGG
>SAAM01000461.1 GCA_009929415.1 Clostridia bacterium
ATGTCGATCTTCTCGTCCATTATTGCTATCACCTGTGGCGAAGCGGTGTTGATATTGACCTTTTCTTTTCCGTAAACGGTAAGATATCCTGCCAGTCCTACGGGGATGTCCTTTGTTCCCCAAAGCACCCCATCGTCTATCTCATTTATCAGTCTGAGCTCGGCAAGATCGCTCAGTTCGCGGTTGATGCTTGTATCCCTTTCGCTTCCTTCCAGCTTTTGGCTGCTGTCGGAGTCAATGAAATCCAAAACTACCGCGGAAAGCCAGGGGAAACCCACATTCTCCCATATCCTATCCCATGCGTCGGAGTACTCAGACCTTATGGTGACCTTATCCGGCAGCAAAATACCGTTTATAGGGATCCTGTCATCAAGAGGCTCAATGGCAACTTCTACACTGAAACCATCTATCTCCGACCTCAATACACCATTATAAGCGTAAAGGGGCTCAGATCGGCTGTCATATCCGTTATTATCCTCCGCAATCTTTTTTGATGCATACTTGCAGGCGATCTCAGCAATGCTCCTGCTTTTGGCTATGAAGCTTACCGCCTCCGCCCTTTTCATCTCAGTCCTTGCGTACCACGAAAATGCTGTCGCAGCAGTAAGCAGCAACGTGACTGATATCATTACGGATATAAGGATGAATCCCTTATTCTTTGAGGATCGTTGGCAGCGAATCTTCATAAACTTGCTTTCTCCCGTTTAGTATTATCGTTATCCTCATAGCTTTCGGGAGCTCTCCCGTATATTCATCGGACCATGACTCGCCTGACCAGACGGACAACCTTAATCCCTCAGCGTTTTTAAGCACTATTTTGCCCTCTTCAGGTCTTAGGCTGTCAGTATCCAAAGCAGTAGGCCCCGCCTCTTCGTCGGAACCCTTTGCCGCAGATCTCCATCCGGGTATCTCCCATCGGTAGAGTCCCGGTTCATACTTATTGAGGCTTGATGAAGATACTATCTTATAAACTATGAGCCCCGGCGCTTTGTTCTCATTAACAGGAGCAGCCGACCAGACAAGGAGCCTGTCATCCTCTCCGACAATCAGTCCATCCTTATGTACAGTCCGAAAAATCGGGAAAGAATCGCTCACGGCAAAATTTCTTGTGTCGTAAAATATCCTGTCGGCGGCTTCCATCGCTTTCATGTTTTTCCCCCAGTCCTTCTGAACGGTCTCAAGGGACTGCACAGTAAACACGAGCGGAGCCAGGGTAGCGACAGCAATAATGCCGACCAGCCCGACTGCGAGGAGTATTTCTATCAATGTGAAGCCCTTCTGTTTTCTCATGTTAGATACTTAAGCACTTCCCCTATCTTCTGAGACAAACATTGTATAAGATCCTCAGCGGTCTTTTAGAAATTGTTCCGGACAGGAAATACTGTTACATAATATACAGCATCAGGCTGAAATTAAAAATAACGTCAGGATCAGAAATGTTCCGGGTGTTCCTGGCTTGAGGCGGATCTTTTATTTATCCGGGTGAACGGACCTGTATATCGTGAAGAGAGATGCCAGAGTTCCTACGAGGACGAAGACGGCAAAGATCAGCAGTCCCCCGTTTCTTAGTCCCGTTTCTCTTATCGGGTCGGTCAAAAGGCGGAAAGCACCGTAAGCAAGGATGAAAAGAGGAGTCAGCAGAGTATGGCCGGGAGCCCTCTTTTTAAAAAACAACTTTTCAGTTGCGGCCAGAAAGAGCATCATCCCAAGCATGAAGGCTGATTCTATCAGGGGATAT
>SAAM01000060.1 GCA_009929415.1 Clostridia bacterium
AGTTACTAATGTATCATACGCAGAAAGCGGGATGGACAGTGTTTTCAGAAGGCTCAGCACCTTCATGAGCACTCCTCAGTTCAGTCTTGCGAGCACGGATGCAGACAATCCCGTGCTTGATCTGGCAGTAAGGAGCATAATAGTCAGGTATGCTCTGGAAGAGCTTGAAAAGCCTTATGTATACGGCAGCACCGGGCCGGACTCCTATGACTGTTCAGGGCTTACCTATTCTGTTTTCGCAAAGGCAGGGATAAGCATACCGAGGGTCTCTGCAGATCAGGGAAGCTCGGGAAAGGCTGTAGAAAAAGAAATGCTGATGCCGGGCGACCTCATATTCTTTGATACGAGAAACAGCAATGACGAAACTGACATAAGCGTGGATACGAGCGACATAATATCGCTTTTTGCTCCTGAGCAGTCTCCTTCTGCCCCGGCCGTATTTGTGCCTCAGAAGGTTACTCATGTCGGGATTTACGTGGCCGAGGGAAAATTCATCCATGCCTCATCAGGCAGCGAGATGAAGGTCGTCATAGCAGATCTGGGCAATAAGTACTACAGCCAGAGATATCTCTTTGCAAAAAGATATGTCTAGTGCTGCTTCATACAGTGCGCTCTGCACGAAAGAAAGGTAATTTATGAAGATACTCCTTACTACCTTGAATTCCAAATTCATTCACTCGAACCTGGCTGTAAAATATATGCATGCCATGATAAGAGACAGAGTGGATTCGGTCGTAGAGGAATTTACTATAAATGAAGATATAGAAGAAATACTCAGCAGGATAATGCAGGGAGGCTACGATATGGTAGCCTTTTCGTGTTATATCTGGAATATCGAAAGAACGATGAAGCTTGCCGAGAACATAAAGAAGATCTCTCCGCAGACTATGATTCTTCTTGGGGGTCCTGAAGTGACCTATGATGCTGACGTGGTAATAAAGAAAAATCCGTTCGTAGATTTTGTGATAGCAGGAGAAGGCGAAAAGGCGATTTCAGATCTCGCGGACATAATGCTGCAGGCAGAAGATTCAGCGGGAGAAATAAGCAGGGCTTTTGGAGAGAATTCACCGTATCTGGAGCCTTTGATGAATATAACCAATCTTTATACAGCTTTTGCTCCATGCGACATGGATTTTGAATCAAGAAGCCTCGTTATTACAGATCTTTCGATAATTCCGCCGGTATATCTCGAAACGAAGAAACAGGAAATCGAGAACAAGATCGTTTACTACGAGACCTCAAGAGGATGCACATTCAGCTGTGCATACTGCCTGTCATCTACGACAAAGGGCGTGAGGTTTTTTGATTATGACAGAGTGAAGGCAGAGCTGACTCATCTGGTGAGCCTTGGCGCAAGACAGATAAAGTTCGTTGACAGGACCTTCAATTCTGATGAAAGTAAGGCGCTTGACATGATTTCCTTTCTGATGAGCCTCGATGACGGCAGTATAAATTTTCATTTTGAGATTACTGCGCATCTGCTTCAGAGGCCGGTGCTCGATCTTATAAAGACGGCAAGGAGAGGGCTTTTTCAGTTTGAGATCGGAGTTCAGTCAACCAATGACGCGACCCTTCGAGAAGTACGCAGGGCAAACCGCTTTGAGGAGCTCAGCCATAATGTGCTCGAGATAAAGTCTTACGGGAATGTGCATCAGCACCTTGACCTGATTGCAGGGCTTCCGTATGAGGACCTCCAAAGATTCAGGAAATCATTCAATGATGTTTTTTCACTCAAGCCGGACGCGCTTCAGCTGGGATTTTTAAAGATATTAAAGGGCAGTCCCATTGAAAAGACCGTAGAAAATCACGGATACAGCTACAGGTCATATCCTCCTTATGAGGTACTGAAAAACAGTTACATGAGCTATGCCGACATTGACCATCTGAGAGCCGTGGAAAATGTGCTCGACCGTTTTTACAACACGGGCAGATTCAGATACAGCATAGAATATCTTTATGACGCGGTCTACTGCGGCAGAGGATACGACCTTTTTGAGGATTTATCCGCCATCATAAAGGATAACAAAATAAACATAGTTAGAAAAGAAGAGGAATTCCGCGCTATGAAGCTGCTGGGGCTCAGCAGATCAGAATGCGATTGTATGAATACCGATTTTTATGTAGAGCTTCTGAGGCTCGACTACATGAACATGGGGAGAAATCCGTCACTGCCCGCGTTTCTTGCGAGCAAAAATGCGAGAGAAGGTGAATCCAGGCTCAGGGAATTCATATTTGAGTTCACGAGAGACCAGCAGAATCTCGTTGAGCTGGGATTTGCAGAGGATGTCCACTACAAGGATGCATACAAGAAAATAAACTGGTCAATTTTTGAGTATGATATGGTACAATATATATCGGAGATAAAAAAATCTGGTAAGACAGATATAGTTAAAGTAGTAAATGTATTGATCGTTAATTATGATTCTGGAAAGGACCATAACGGCGATTACAGAATGTTAAGGAGAGCATATGAGATCTAATTTGGATGATTTTTTATCATCGCTTACGGACAGGCTTGTATTCATAGAAATAGAAGATGAGAGCATACTGAGCAGGTTTGGGGATACGGACAGCGAGTTCATGGTGCCGGTGTTTTCAAAGGACATTGTAAAGATGGCGGCAGATGATGATGCCGGGATAACCACGATTCAGATAGCTGAGGCTGTGCTGTATCTTCTTGGAATAGACAGCCAGTTCAAATACAATGCGCAGTATATCGATTTTATAAGGAATAATATAGAAAAGCCGGAGATCCTGATATCAAGCCTTGCAAAAGCTAAATATGAAAACAGGAACTATGCGGATGCGCTGGTATTTCTGAGAGCTGGGATGCTGCTTTCGGATGATAACAAGGACCTTATATACAATTATGCTCACATATGCAAGGAATATCTGGCAGACACTGAGGACAGAGAGCTGAAGAAGCTTTTTTTCAGAGAGGCTCAGGAATTTTTTGAAGCGGTGCTTGATATTGATGAGAATCACGTGCTCGCAAACTACCAGCTGTCGTTCTTCAAGATGAACCTGGGAGAGCCTGATGAGGCAGTCGAGCATCTGAAAAAGGTTGCAGAGTATTCAAATGACAATGAAATAGCAGAGGAGGCTGAGAATATGATTATGAAACTTAGTGTTCGTGAAAAACTTGAAATAGCAGAGGAATTCATAGATGAGATGAAGCTTGAGGAGGCTCTGGAGGTTCTTGATGAGCTGCCGGAGACAACAGAGGACAAGGACCTCAGCTACAGGATGAATTATGCAAGAGGCTTCTGTCACAAGGCTTTTTCTGAGTTTGAAGAGGCTATAGCGGCATATGAAAAGGCACTTCTCATAAATAACACTGACACTCTTCTGCTGTGCGAGCTGGGGATATGCTATGCATATATCGGAGAATTCGATCAGTCGCTTGAATTCTACCTTTCGGCGCTTGATATAGAGCCACAGAGCACGGAGATACTGAGCAACACAGCAGTTGTATATCTGAACATGAGAGATATTGAAAATGCAAAGCTATATATAAGAAAAGCTATGGAGATAGACCCGAATGACGAGATAATAGAATCAACGCTGAAGGCAATAAGAACACTTGAAGAAACAGAGAAATAAAGGAGAAATCATGAGAGAATTTGGAGTAGTCGTTGGCATTGTTGATGACAAAGCCATCGTGAATGTAAAGAGACAGTCTGCATGTGGAAAATGCAAGGCCTGTGATATGGGTAAGAGTGATCAGAAGGAGATCAATATCACGGCTAAGAACACAGTAGGAGCAAAGTTAAATGACAGCGTAAACCTGATAATGGATACGCCGGATGTCCTCAGAGCTGCAATAATAGTGTATCTGATACCGCTGTGTGCGCTTCTTGCAGGTATTGCCATCCCTGCACTCATAACATCTTCTATGGGTATTGACGGAGAGACTATAAGCATAGTATCAGGACTTGTGCTGATGTCGCTTTCATACCTTTTTGTGAGACGTAAGGACAAAGATCTTGAGGCTACCAAAAAGTATGAACCTGAAATAACAGAGATCCTCGGACACAATATAATATAGTCGATTGACTGTATAAATTTTATGAGATATACTTTAAAAAAATGACAAATTAGTCTTAATTTGGATAGGAGGAAGCATGCAGGAAGAAAAAAGAAAAGCGATTGAAAGCACCATGGCTAAAATCGAAAAGGAGTTTGGAAAAGGCTCTGTAATGATGCTTGGGGAAAATGCAAAGATGAATCTGGAGGTAATCTCCACTGGTTCTTTAGGACTTGACCTTGCCGTAGGTATAGGAGGACTTCCTAAGGGAAGGATTATTGAGATATATGGACCTGAATCTTCAGGTAAGACGACGGTAGCGCTTCATGCGGTTGCAGAAGCTCAGAAGGCAGGAGGAGTGGCGGCATTCATAGATGCTGAGCATGCGCTCGACCCTGCATATGCAAAGGCTCTCGGAGTCGATATTGACAGCCTTATAATCTCTCAGCCTGATACGGGAGAGCAGGCGCTTGAGATAACTGACACGCTCGTGAGCAGCGGTGTTGTAGACATAATCGTAGTAGACTCGGTTGCCGCGCTTGTTCCAAAGGCGGAGATCGAAGGTGAGATGGGAGATTCACACATGGGTCTTCAGGCAAGGCTTATGTCACAGGCTCTCAGAAAGCTTACAAGCTCAATAAATAAATCAAAGACGATAACGATATTCATAAACCAGCTTAGAGAGAAAATCGGCGTAATGTTTGGTAATCCTGAGACTACAACCGGAGGAAGAGCGCTCAAGTTCTATTCTTCGATAAGGATTGACGTAAGAAGAATAGACTCAATAAAGCAGGGCGATGAGATAATCGGAAACAGGACAAGAGCAAAAATCGTAAAAAACAAGGTAGCTCCGCCTTTCAGACAATGTGAATTTGACATCATGTATGGACAGGGAATCTCAAAAGTAGGAGAGCTCGTGGATCTTGCAGCTAATATCGATGTAATAAAGAAATCCGGATCGTGGTATTCATATAATGACAACAAGCTCGGACAGGGAAGAGAGAACGTGAAGGCTTACTTCCTTGAGAATAAGGACATAATGGATGAAGTTGAAAAAAAGGTAAGAGATTTTTATGATAAGACAAACAGCCTCGAGTTTGCTCCTGAAAAAGAAGCAGAGGATAAGGAACTGTCTGCTGAGTAAAAATATCAGAATGCTCAAAACTGAATTACAATACACAGAAATACAGGTAAATTTCCTGTATTTTTGTGCTTTTCATTGACAGTTTAAGATATTGATATTAAAATATATGTATGTATCCTGATTAAGGATACCTTATGATGATTATGGACAATTGAAAGGAAAATTCAGAAAAGGAGGTGGGTAAGATAAACCAGGCAAATATTCAAATGATGATAATAGTACTGTTAGTAGCAGGAATTTCAGTGGCGGCAGGTTATTTTATAAGAAAAAAGATAGCCGAAGGCAAGCTGAATGAAGCAGAGACGGTAGTTAAACGTATGATAGATGACGCAGAAAAGAAAGCAGAATCAGTCAAAAAGGAAAAACTAGTTGAAGCTAAGGAGGAAGTTCATAAGCTTAGAGCTGAAGCCGAAAAGGAATACAAGGAAAGACGAAACGAACTTCAGAAATATGAAAAGAGAGTACTCCAGAAGGAAGAAACGCTTGACAAGAAGATAAGTCAGGTGGAAGAAAAAGACAACAGGTATAATGACAAATTCAGAAAACTCCAGGAAAAAGAGGAAGACATATCCAAACTCGTAGATGCGCAGATGCAGAAGCTTGAGGATGTATCAAAGCTTACGCTGGACGAAGCCAAGAGAGAGATTCTTTCCATGGCTGAAAGAGAAGTAAAACAGGAAATGGCGATTATGGTCAAGGATCTTGAAAGCAAAGCTAAAGACGAAGCTGAAAAGAAAGCCAGAGAAATCGTTTCCTATGCAATTCAGAGGTGTGCAGCAGATCATGTTGCCGAAACAACAGTATCAGTAGTTAGTCTTCCTAACGATGAAATGAAGGGAAGAATAATTGGTAGAGAGGGTAGAAACATAAGGACTCTTGAAACACTTACAGGGGTAGATTTTATTATTGATGATACACCGGAAGCGGTAGTTTTATCTGCGTTTGATCCGATAAGGAGAGAAATCGCAAGAATCGCGCTTGAAAGATTGATATCTGACGGAAGAATACATCCATCCAGAATCGAAGAGATGGTTGAAAAGGCAAAGGTCGAAGTTGACACTATGATCAAGGAAGAAGGAGAAAAAGCTTCTTTCGAAACAGGAGTATTTGGATTACATCCAGAGCTCATAAAATTATTAGGCAGACTAAAATACAGAACAAGCTACGGCCAGAACGTGCTGAAGCACTCTGTTGAAATATCTCATTTATGCGGAATTATGGCCACGGAAATCGGCGCAGACCCTAAGCTTGCAAAGAGAGCGGGACTGCTTCATGATATTGGTAAGGCAGTAGACCATGAAATGGAAGGAACTCACGTAGAAATCGGTATGGATCTGCTAAGAAGATACAAAGAGTCCAAAGACGTCATACATGCAATGTCGACGCACCATGGCGATTATGAGCCACAGTCGGTTGAAGCAGTGCTTGTAACTGCTGCGGATGCAATTTCAGCAGCAAGACCGGGAGCAAGAGGAGAGACACTCGAGGCTTACATCAAGAGACTTGAAAAACTTGAAGAAATCTCAAATGATTTCGAGGGAGTTGACAAATCATATGCAATCCAGGCAGGAAGAGAAGTAAGAATACTTGTCAAGCCGGAAGACATAAACGATGCAGGGCTTCCACTTCTTGCAAGAAACATCACAAAGAGAATCGAGCAGGAGATGGAATATCCAGGACAGATCAAGGTCAATATCATAAGAGAGACCAGAGCGATAGATTACGCAAAATAATCTTGAACACAGAAAATCATAAGCTAGAATACAGGAACTAATTTCAGTTATCAACTGGAGTTAGTTCTTTTTTTGTGATATCATAAATTGAAACAAAAGACATGCACAAGGAGAAGGATATGAAGCCAGAAGAAGAGATAAAAAAACTGAGAGAAAAGATAAATTATTATTCAGATCTTTATTATAAGGAAGATGTGAGCGAGATAAGCGACCCTGAATTTGACAGGCTGATGCTCAGGCTCATAGAGCTTGAAAAGGAGAACCCGGAGCTTTCTGACCCGTCGTCTCCTACGCAGAGAGTAGGGGGAGAGGCGCTAAGCCAGTTCGTGCCCTATCAGCATGCAAGGCAGATGCTTTCGCTGTCCAATGCCTTTTCAAAAGAGGAGATACTGGAATTTGACTCAAGGATACGAAACCAGGGAATAAATCCGCAGTATGTTGTGGAGTACAAGATAGACGGCCTCTCTGTGTCTCTTGAATATTCAGGCGGAGTATTTGTAAGAGGCGGAACGAGAGGAAACGGAATCATCGGGGAGGATGTAAGCGAAAATCTTAGAACCATAAAAGATATACCAATGATAATCCCATACAAAGGAGACCTTATAGTAAGGGGAGAGGTATATATATCGAAAAAACAGTTTGAAAAGATAAATGCCATGCAGGAAAAAAACGGGCTCAATCTCTTTGCGAATCCCAGAAACGCAGCCGCAGGATCTCTCAGGCAGCTGGATTCTAAAATAACAGCAAAGAGGGGACTCAGCATCTTCGTGTTCAACGTTGAAAATGATCTTGAGGAGCTGAGTCATCATACGGAAATCCTCAATTATCTTGAGCAGCAGGGATTCAAGGTAAGCCCTGAGCGAAAGCAGCTGAGCTCAGTGGAGGAGGTATGGAAGGAAATCGAGAGAATTGGCGAAACAAAGAACAGCCTTCCCTTTGAGATAGATGGAGCAGTCATAAAGGTTGATGACATATCTCAGAGAGAAGAGCTGGGATACACTTCAAAGACTCCGAAGTGGGCAATAGCGTACAAATTTCCTGCAGAAAAAAAGGAAACCGTGATAGAATCGATTGAGATCCAGGTAGGAAGAACCGGTGCGCTGACTCCGACTGCCGTGCTGAAACCAGTTAGAATTTCAGGCAGCACGGTCAGCAGAGCTTCGCTTCACAATCAGGATTATATAGATGAAAAGGACATAAGAATAGGGGATACAGTAATAATCCAGAAGGCTGGGGAGATAATTCCAGAGGTGCTGGAGGTAGTAAAGGAGAAGAGGACAGGCAGCGAGGCGGCATTCAGCATTCCTTTCATATGCCCTGTATGCAGCAATCCGGCTGTAAGAGAAAAAGGCGAGGCTGCGATAAAGTGCGTAAACATTTCATGTCCTGCAAGAGTCAAGAGATCCCTGATACACTTTGTGTCAAAGGGTGCAATGGACATAGACAAAATGGGAATCTCCATAGTAAACAGGCTCTATGACAGGGGGATCATCTCCAATGTGTCTGACATATACAGGCTAACTGAAGATGATCTGCTCTCTGTGGAGGGCTTTGCTGAAAAATCGGCAAAAAGACTCATTGAATCCATTGAAAAATCCAAATCCAATGAGCTTTACCGTCTGATATTCGGGCTGGGAATCGACTTTATCGGTGAAAAAGCCTCCAAAACCCTTGCTAAAAGCTTTGAGTCCATGCAGCAGATATCTGAGGCTGACTATGAAAGGCTGAGAGAAATCCCTGAGTTCGGAGATGTAATGGCAGGCAGCGTTGTAGACTTTTTCAGAAATGACAACAATCTGAGACTGATAGAAGAGCTTAAGTCGCTGGGAGTGAACATGGTTTCGTCTCGTGGGGAGAATAGTCATGGAAACAGCCTTGAAGGGCTGAAATTCGTGCTTACAGGATCGCTTGAGTCTCTAAGCAGAAAAGAGGCAGGTGACACGATAGAAGCTCGAAATGGAGCTGTTTCAGGCTCCGTGAGCAAGAATACAGACGTGGTGCTTGCCGGTGAAGAGGCAGGCTCAAAACTGAAAAAAGCACAGGATCTGGGAATAAAGATAATAGATGAAAAGGTTTTTCTTAAGCTTTTGACGTTTGAAACAAAATCTGAAGTGACCGCGTTTCTTGGTTTAAACAAATAAAATTGCATCAACTTTCATTATTCGCAAAATTCTGAAAAATGCATTACTTTCACAGGCCTACTTGGCCTGTGTTTTTGTTTTAAGGACAATAT
>SAAM01000462.1 GCA_009929415.1 Clostridia bacterium
GAATAGTTCAGCGCATTTACTATTGTTGTATGAAAAAGTTCCTCATTTATAATCATATGGTCAGAAGGAGCAACAACAACAGTCGCATCAGGGGATTTCTGCAACAGCTTATATGTGGCGTAAGCTATACATGGAGCTGTGTTTCTTCTGAAAGGCTCCAAAAGTATGTGTTCCGGCAGGACTTCAGGTACTTGCTCTTCAACAAGGTTTTTATAATTCTCTGAAGTAACGATCAATATATTCTCTTTGGGTACAATCTTGCTGAATCGCTCGAATGTAAGCTGAAGAAATGTCTTGCCAAGCCCGAGTATATCTAGAAATTGCTTTGGCCTGCTATTCCTGCTGACAGGCCAGAAACGGCTTCCCACGCCGCCGGCCATTATAATACAGTAATGATTTTTGTTCATATTTATGTTTTTTATCTCCATGTTGGTGTAAATGCTTTAGGGTAATACTCCAGTCTCTCCCCATAGGTTCCGAATGTTACTGAGACCACGTCGAATTGTGTGTCGCAATTGAGATTGTTTTGGTAAATATAAGATCTTGCAGCTGCCATCACAGCTCTCTGTTTCTTATTTCCAACCGTTTCAAATGGCATCTTTCTTACAGGCTCTGTGAGAGATCTTACCTCGACAATATGAAGAATCATACCATAACGTTCATCTGTGCTCTCCATTATAAGATCAATCTCCTTGTGTCCGTATCTCCAGTTCTTTGCCAGAAGTCGCTGCCCTCTATCTGTCAGATATTTAAGCGCCAACTCCTCCGCCTTTTTGCCGGTTTCTGCCCGCTCTGCCAACTCCTTCCTCATTGTCTTTCAGCCACCTTCCTTCCCGTCTATCATAACAAATATAGAAAACTTTATCGGCATCCGCAAGGTTTTCCTCTTCCTTCAAGTTGACATAAAAAAAGAGAGTGCCATAAAGACACTCTCTTAAAAAACTGTTTAAATGTTTATTAATTAAACATATACTTAATACCGAACATCATTGTCCAACGTGAAGACGAAGAGATGTTATCCTTGAAAGTGTCAGTAATTACCTTCTTATTACTATCCAAAGCAGTTGAGAATGCCGGTGTATAGTTGTTTGATGCAGAAGGTTTCTCTGTCATAATCAGGTACTGGTATTGCTGGTTTCCGAGTACTGTTGTCTGTTGAACGCCCCAATCCTGGTTGAGCAGGTTAAGGAAGTTGTAAACATCGAATGAGAATCTGATGGTGTGTGACTTACCATTTGCCTGTTTCATGATAAGGTCATGAGCGATGTTGAAGTCAAGTGAGTGTACATAAGGAGCCATACCACCATTACGTTCTGAATATTTACCCCTACGAGTCTTAAGATAAGGATCCTGATCAAAGAAAGAATCCATCTCTGCCCAGATCTGATCTGCTGTACGAGTATCGCCTGAAGCTGGTTTGATTCTGATCTGATCCTTAGTTGCAGGAATGTACATAAGGTCGTTATATGAGTATGAGTCGTTGTTTATGTCTCCGTTATATGCATATGAATATCTGAAAGGCATATACATCTCGTATACAAGGCCTATAGATGTTGCAAAGTTAGGACCCCACTCTCTTCTGTAAGAACCCTGAATAAGAAGTCTCTGAGGGAATGAACCTGCTGAGAAACCAAGTTCTTCAGCATCCGGGTTGATTGCAGGACGATATTTGTATGAAGAAGAAGCTACTGAAGATGAACCATCTGTCACACTCTTTGCCTCACCAAAAGTGTAA
>SAAM01000061.1 GCA_009929415.1 Clostridia bacterium
TTGTAAGATGAACAAAATTAAAGTAGGTATTAATGGTTTTGGCCGTATTGGCCGTTTGGTTTTCCGTGCTGCTCAGTCAAGGGATGATATCCAGGTTGTGGCTGTAAATGACCTGATCAGTGTAGATTATATGGCTTATATGTTGATGTATGATACAGTTCATGGAAGGTTCAACGGTACTGTTGAGGTGAAAGACGGAAAGCTTATCGTTAACGGAAATGCTATTAGAGTAACTGCTGAGAAGAATCCTGCTGACCTTAAATGGGGAGAGGTAGGCGCTGAGTATGTTGTTGAGTCTACAGGACTATTCCTTACAAAGGAGACAGCTCAGCTTCATATTGATGCAGGTGCAAAGAGAGTTATTATGTCTGCACCTTCGAAGGATGACACTCCTATGTTCGTATATGGTGTAAACCACAAGAAATATGTTGGCGAGTCAATCGTTTCAAACGCATCTTGTACTACAAACTGCCTTGCTCCGATTGTGAAAGTTCTTAACGAGAACTTTGGTATCGTTGAAGGTCTTATGACAACAGTGCATGCTACAACCAATACACAGAAGACTGTTGATGCACCTTCAGCTAAAGACTGGAGAGGCGGACGTGCCGCAGGCGCAAACATCATCCCGTCATCTACAGGTGCAGCAAAGGCTGTGGGCAAAGTTCTTCCTGAAATGAAGGGTAAACTCACCGGTATGTCATTCCGCGTTCCAACAGTTGACGTATCTGTAGTAGACCTTACTTGCCGTCTGGAGAAACCTGCAACTTACGATGAGATCAAAGCTGCTATGAAGAAGGCTTCTGAGACAGAGTTGAAGGGTGTTCTCGGATACACTGAGGATGCAGTTGTATCTTCAGATTTCCTTACTGACCCACGTACATCAATCTTTGATGCAGAGGCAGGTATCTCATTGAGCCCTAACTTCGTCAAAGTCGTTTCATGGTACGATAACGAGTGGGGTTACTCAAACAAGGTTCTTGAGATGATTGCTCACATGGCTACCGTTAAATAGATTTATTAATTGGTAAAAAATATGTTAGCCTTCCGGATTATTTCCGGAAGGTTATCTTTTTTTAAACCTTTCTTTATATTTGCATATAAATCTTAAATTATGGGAATCCGCAGAAAAATCTCTCTCGGCTTTGTGATCATCGGAGTGATACTTTTTATCTCCAGCGTCATATCTGTCTTTGAGTTCAGCAGGATGAGGCACTCAGTCACAAGCCTCATGAAGGATAACATAAACAGTATTAACACATCAAGGCTGCTTCTGGAACTCACTGACGAGTATAATTTTGAATTGCTCAGCCGTGTGATTAAGGATTCCACTGCAAGCAGCGCAGATATAATCTTTGATGACAGGTTTGACAATTACATAGGAACTATCAAGAAGAGTTTCACATCAGAGGAGGAGGTTGCTGTTGCCGACTCACTCTCAAATGCATATTCAGATTATATAGCAGTCATAAATAAGACACCTGACATTATGGTGCAGGATGTGGCGGCAAGAATTGAGTGGTATCAGAAAGAGCTGAGACCTGTTTATTACAACCTTAAAAAGTATAAAAAACAGTTGGGATTACTTACGCAGGCTGCTCTTGCAAATAATACGAGAGAGTTGCAGGAGGGTTACTACCGGAGTATCATGCCCGGGATTATCGCAGTAGGAGCCGGTGTTTTACTTGTAATATTGTTCAACTATTTTCTGAACCTCTATTTCATCTCTCCGATAATCCTCATTTCGAGAGGCATTAAGAACTTCAGGGAGTACAGGAAGAGTTACAATGTGCAGTTTGACAATGATGATGAACTTCAGGACTTGAATACAGAGGTGAAAAGTATCATAGACGAAAACAAAAACCTTAAGAAGGCCAAACAACAACATGAATTATAGCATAGTAAGCAGGTATATCGGGATGGCTCTCTTTCTGAATGCCATCTTTATGTTAATATCAGCAATGGTTTCAGCAATGAATGGCTATGATGCCTCTTTCTCGCCATTGATGATGAGTGCTATAATTACCTTTGTGTGCGGTGCATTTCCGCTGATTTTTGTCAGCAGCAAGTATGAGATTAATATTAAAGAGGGATTTGTAATCGTTGTCTTTGCATGGATTTTCTCATGTATATTCGGCATGCTCCCGTATATACTTTACGGAGGAGAATTTTCGATTGCCAATGCATGGTATGAGAGTGTCTCCGGATATACAACCACGGGAGCAACAATATTACAAAATGTAGAAGGAATCCCAAAAGGGCTGCATTTCTGGAGAGCATCCACCCACTGGCTCGGAGGAGTTGGCGTGGTGTTGTTTATGTTGTTGATACTCCCGACTGTAGGATCTTTCAGAATGAAGATCAGCAAAATGGAGATTTCCGATCTTTCGAAGGAGAATTTCAGATACAAAGCTCGTCAGACAATTGCTATAATAACCACAGTTTATGTAGGATTGACGTTTCTGGAAACAATCTTACTCATGTTTGGAGGAATGTCACTTTTCGAAGCAATAATACACTCCTTCAGCACAATCGCAACAGGTGGTTTCAGTACAAGGAACTTGTCAGTCAAAGCATTTGATTCGTTTTATATTGAGCTGATAATAATGGTTTTCATGCTTCTCTCCGGACTTCATTTCGGATTACTTTTCAGTGCTGTGTCAGGTCGCTCAAAACAGTTGTTCAAATCACCGATTGTTCGGCTCTATCTTGGTTTGATATTATTAGGTGGATTCATGGTTAGCCTTAACCTTTATTTTTCAGGCGTGTATGAAGTTTTTTCAACATGTCTCAGACATGGTTATTTTCAAGTAATCTCTTGTGGTACAGCTACTGGATTTGCTTCTGAAGATTCTTCTGTGTGGCCGGGATTTTCTATATTGGTCATAACATATTTTACCCTTTCTTGTGCATGTTCAGGTTCAACTACCGGAGGTATTAAAATTGATAGAATATGGATTTTCTTTAGGTCTGTAAAGGCGCAGATTGTAAGGCAACTGCATCCGAATGCAATTGTTTCTATCAAAGTGGGGAACAATGCGCTTGAACCGGATATTGTTCATTCTGTAAATCTGTTTATTGCGCTCTATCTGTTTATAGTATTTGCTGTTGCAATGCTTTTATCTCTTATGGGTGTCGGACTTACTGAAGCAATTTCAGGGTCAATAGCAAATATGGCAAACTGTGGTCCGGGTTTCGGAGCCTTGGGCTCATTGGGCAATTACTCATCCATACCTGATATGGGTAAGTTCCTGCTTGGCGTGGAGATGTTACTAGGCCGTCTTGAGATATATCCTCTTATTCTTGTATTATCTGTAAATAGATGGAGGTAGGTTGAGATAATGGCAGTGGATGTTTTCTTGTACGAACGGATGGTTATACATCTGGGGTTTGAAGCAACTCCATGTCAGGATTCTCTGTTTCAGCTGTTGTCCAAATTTGTCAGTGGACTTGATGATAACAAGTTGATGATTATCAATGGATATGCCGGCACGGGTAAAACATCGGCAATCTCTGCACTTGTCTCTACACTGAATGATTTCAGCCAATCCTGCATATTGATGGCTCCCACAGGCCGGGCTGCCAAGGTGCTCTCCGGTTATACAAATGCCAAGGCGCTTACCATACACAAACAGATATACAGGCAAAAATCGTTGTCTGACGGTTTTGGTCAGTTTGTTATTAATGTAAATCAGTCGGAGAATACATTCTTCATAGTTGATGAGGCATCTTTAATCTCAACCGGAAGCAGTGACTTGTCTCTGTTCGGTTCTGGGAATCTTCTTGATGATTTGATAAAGTATGTCTTTTCCAAAAATGGAAACAAACTTATCCTTATAGGTGATTCGGCACAATTGCCTCCGGTTGGAATGGATATATCCAAAGCACTGGATCCCGATTATCTGAGTATTTGGGGTGGAGTCACATATGCGCGTCTGACGAATGTGGTAAGACAGGCCCAGTTGTCAGGAATACTCCATAATGCAACTATATTGAGGAAAATGATTGAGGAGGGGAAAGCTGATTTCCCAAAGATAGATCTTGAAGGATTTGAAGATATCGAGAGTATAACAGGGGGTGATCTTATTGAGAGGCTGGGAGAGTGTTATGATAAAGCAGGTATGGACGAGACTTTGGTCCTTTGCCGTTCAAACAAGAGGGCAAATATTTACAACAAAGGAATCCGGTCAACAGTTCTTTACAGAGAGGAGAGGCTCAACAAGGGAGATAAATTGATGGTAGTAAAGAATTGCTACCAGTTTCTGGAAAAGGTTGAGGAGCTGGATTTCATTGCAAACGGGGATGTGGCTGAGCTGATTAATATAAATCATTATGAGGAGCGGTATGGTCTTAACTTTGCCGATGCCACTCTTCGTTTTCCTGATTATCACGATGTAGAGATTAAGGCTAAGATAATCTTGGACACACTCGAGAGTGAGAGTGCCTCCCTTACTGCAGAGCAGCAGAAAAGACTCTTTGAGGAGGTTTATGCCGACTATTCAAATTACAGGACAAAGAGGAAAAGAATAGCTGCTGTCAGGGAAGACCGCTATTTCAATGCCCTGCAGATAAAATTTGCTGCAGCCGTGACTTGTCACAAATCACAGGGAGGGCAGTGGAAGCGGGTCTTTGTTGATAACCCGTTCTGGAAAGATGAACTGACCATCGATGACCTTAAATGGCTCTACACAGCCTTCACCAGAGGTGTGGAGCATCTCTACCTCGTGAACTTTAACAAGAAATTTTTTAAAAAATGAATATGCACACTTTGAATCAATTAAGGAAGACATTGCTTTGTGTCTCTGCCATGATTATTGTTTCGGCAGCTTCGGGTCAGGCTGTAAAGAACATCGCAAGACCTGTTCAATGGAAGGACAATAACACTCTTGTTCTCATAGGGATGAGTGATATGAAGAGGGTAACATATGAATATGACTCAAAAACAGAATCTCTTCGTGAGATCAAAAATACGGAGAGACCAACAATAGATGTGTCTGCTCTTATTTCAAAAGAGTGCAAGAATCCTACATTCTCTCCTGACAGTACAATGTTGGCATATACAAAGAGTAATGACCTCTATACAATGGTCATCAAAACCGGGATTGAGACCAGACACACCTTTGACGGATCTTCTGTAATCCTCAATGGACGTGCATCATGGGTCTATTATGAGGAAATTTTCGGCCGTCCCAGCCAATACAAGGCTTTCTGGTGGTCGCCTGATAGTAAGAAGTTGGCATTCTTTAAATTTGATGATTCCAAGGTGCCAATGTTCCCTATTTATGATGCTAAAGGTCAACATGGCTCTGTCATAGAGACCAGGTACCCAAAAGCCGGAGATCACAATCCGGATGTAAAAGTCGGTATTGCTGACATTGCTTCAGGAAAGATTATATGGGCTGATTTTGATAAGAGCATGGATCAGTATTTTGGTCTTCCTGTCTGGACACCAAATTCGGATGCACTGCTTGTGCAGTGGATGAACCGGGACCAGAACGATTTCAGGCTATATTCAGTATCATCTGATAAAGGTATAAAGAGTGAGATATATAAGGAGTCACAACCAACTTGGATCGATTGGATAGAGGAGTTTCGTACCGGAAAGGAGGGGCTCTATTTTGTCAGAGATTTTGATCTTTGGGAGCAAGTTTATTACCTTGATTACAAAGGAGGAAGTGTTATAAAGCTGACTGAAAGGAACTTCTGGGGTACAAAACTGGTTGAACTGGATGAAGCTTCATCAGCATTGTATTTTACCTCGAGAGGAGAGACCTCTGTCAGAAATGATGTTTATGTTGTTAATTGGAAGAAAAACCACAATAAGACAAAAGTTGAAAAAATCTCTTCTGGAAATTTCAATTACACATCAGTTGCCCTCTCTCCGGACAAGAGACAGTTCTCGGCAATTATCTCGAATTTAAAGACACCGCCTGCATCTGTTGTAGTATCCGGAGGAAATATTAAAGTTATAGAAAGCAGCAAGGGGGAAGACTCTCTTTTCAATGCTCTTCCGGAATTTGACATGACATATATCAGGACAGATGAAGGATTCAAACTGCCGGCATCTGTTATCTGGCCTGTAAATATGGACAGAAGCAAGAGATATCCGGTTCTTTTCTATGTTTATGGTGGCCCAAACTCAGGGAGTGTGATGGATACCTGGAGAACGCCTGCAGGTAATGTTCTGAAACTTGCACGGGAGGGTGTTATTCAGGTGACAATAGACCACAGGGCATCAGGACATTGTGGCAAGAAAGGTATCAATTATGTTTACAGGGATTTGGGGAACTATGAGATTCAGGATTATATCCAATGGGCAAAATTCTTCAGGGCGATGCCTTTTGTCTCCGGAGACAGATTTGGTATTACCGGATTCAGTTATGGGGGGACAATAACTCTTCTGGCTCTGACAGACGGAGCTGACTATTTTCAATATGGTTTTGCCGGTGGAGGAGTTTATGACTGGTTGCTATATGACTCACATTATACCGAAAGATTTATGGACACCCCGACGGATAATCCTGAAGGTTACAAACGTGCTTCTGTTTTAGGAAAGGTTTCAAAATACAGGGATAAAGATGGCTCTATGCTATACCTGTCACATGGCACAGGTGATGACAATGTTCACCTGCAGAACACAATACAGCTTATTGATGCATTACAGAAAGAGGGAAAGCACTTTGAACTGATGCTTTATCCCGGAGGCATGCACGGATACAGAGGATACCAGAACGATCATTCCGATAACGAGGAGATGAGGTTTTGGAGGAAAACTCTACTTAAATTATAGAATATTGAGAGTTTGTTCTTTTATCTTTTCCAGTTCATCCTTCATCATTACGACTATCTTCTGGATTTCTGCATGATTTGCCTTTGATCCCAGAGTGTTTATCTCACGTCCCATCTCCTGAGCAATGAAGCCCAGCTTCTTGCCCGGGAATGGCTCGTTTTCCATGCAATCCAGAAAATAGCTGCAGTGTTGTCTTAGACGAACCTTCTCTTCGGTAATATCCAATTTCTCCAGGTAAAAAATAATCTCCTGTTCAAGACGATTCTGGTCCGGAGAGCAGCTTAGCTCCTCCAGACGGGAGGCAAGTCTCTGTTTTACTGCCTCAACCCTTTGTGTCTCGTATTTCTCAACAGATGATACATATCCAGTTATCAAAGCGACACGGCTTTTTACATCCTCAGCAAGTCTTGCCCCCTCTGTTGCCCTGAAGCTGCAAAGCATTATCAGTGCATTTTCTATGCATTGTCTGAGTTCGTCCCAGGTCTCATCTTTCTCATCTTTTTTCTGATTCTCGATAACGTCAGGAAGTTTCAGAATAGTACACAAAAGCCCGGCCTCATCGAATTTTTCCCCAAGCATACTGTTGATCTCTTTGATTTGATTGTAGTATGCCATAAAGGCCTCTTTGTTTATATTCTTAGCGGTGCTCTCCTGCAGTGAATCTGAAGTTGTATAAAGGTCAATACTGCCTCGTTGCAGATATTTTGTCACCAGCTGTCTTGTCTCAGCCTCTTTCTCTCTTGGTATAAGAGAGGTTTTTAGGTTGATGTCTGAATTCTTACCATTGACAGAGCGGATCTCCACTATCACCCTGTTCTGGCCGAGTATGCACTCCGCCTTACCATAGCCGGTCATTGACTGTACCATAATTTGTATACTTTAAGCTGCAAAGTTATGTAAAGAAATCTTATATTTGCCCTGATTTAAGACAGATGTATGGAAGAAATATTGAAAGAACCTGAAAAAGAACGTTCGCTGAATTTTCTGGAAGAGATAATTGAAAATGACCTGGCCGCAGGTAAATACAAATCAATACTTACCCGTTTCCCGCCGGAACCAAACGGATATCTCCACATAGGCCATGCTAAGAGCATATGCCTCAATTTCGGACTTGCCCAACGCTACGGCGGTGCTACAAACCTCAGGTTCGACGATACAAATCCTGCAAAAGAGGATGTGGAGTATGTGGATTCCATCAAGGAAGACATTGCCTGGCTGGGATTTAAGTGGGCAAAGGAGCTATATGCTTCTGACTACTTCGAGCAACTTTATGAATGGGCGCAGAAACTCATTGAAAAAGGTCTTGCTTATGTTGATGACCAGACGCAGGAGCAGATAAGACAGACAAGGGGAACAGTGAGTCAGCCCGGTACTCCGAGCCCTTACAGAGACAGAGGAGTTGAGGAAAACCTGAAACTATTTGCCGAGATGAGAGAGGGGAAATATTCGGACGGGGAGAAAGTTCTAAGGGCAAAGATTGACATGGCTCATCCCAATATGTTATTTCGTGATCCTATATTGTACAGGATTATTCATACCAATCACCACAGAACAGGAGACAAATGGTGCATCTATCCTATGTATGACTATGCCCATGGTCAGAGCGACTCAATCGAGAATATCACTCACTCAATCTGTACTCTGGAATTTGATGTACACAGACCTCTCTATGACTGGTTTATTGAGAAGCTGGAGATTTTCCCGTCTCATCAATATGAATTTGCGCGTCTCAACCTGACATATACCGTGATGAGCAAGAGAAAGCTTCTTGAACTTGTGAGGACAAATGTTGTATCGGGTTGGGATGATCCTCGTATGCCGACTATCTGTGGTTTGAGAAGAAGGGGATATACTCCGGAGAGTATAAGAATGTTTGCTGATAAGGTAGGAGTTGCCAAGAGGGATAATATAATAGACCTTTCGCTCTTGGAGTGGTGTGTAAGAGAGGATCTTAACAAGAGGTCAAACCGCTATATGGCAGTCTTGAATCCTGTAAAGCTTGTCATTACAAACTACCCGGAAAGTCAGACTGAGAATATGACTGCCCTTATGAATCCTGCTGAAACTGAGGGGCCTTCCAGGACAATTCCGTTCTCGAAGGAGTTATATATCGAAAGAGATGATTTCATGGAGAATCCTCCTAAAAAATACTTCCGACTGCAGCCCGGTGGTGAGGTTCGCTTGAAATATTCATATATAATCAAGTGTGAGGATGTGATTAAGGATAGTGAGGGTAATATAACTGAAATCAGATGTACCTACGATCCGACAAGCCGTCCGGGGGGCGGAGAGTGGAGATCTGTAAAGGGCACTATTCAC
>SAAM01000463.1 GCA_009929415.1 Clostridia bacterium
CCTGGAAAGAAGGTATGGAATACAGACAATGGAAAAGACATCTGCAGAAATACTTGACATGATTTCGGAATTTAAGATAGAGCCAAAGGAGTACAAAGAGCTAGAGGCACTTTTTACACTTTCGGATCTTGTGAAATTTGCCAAGTACAAGGCAACACAACAGGAAAACGAGGAGGCTGTACCGACAGCTGTCAGGTTTGTTAATGCAACTTTCCTACAGGGAATGGAAGATGAAAAAGGGAGGGATTAGTTATGTTTTTTGAATATCCAGGATTACTGTATCTCGAGTTGATACTCATACCGCTCATAGCTCTTTATATATGGAGAGAGATAAGAGGTTCTTCACCTTCTTTACGCGTGGCTTCAACCGCACCATGGATGGGGAATGGCGGTAAAATGAAAAAGATGATGAGGCATCTGCCCTTTGTTGCAAGATGTATTGCTATATCAATGATAATTGTTGCCATTGCAAGACCCAGATCTTCGACCAATTTTGAAAAAGTTGATACCGAGGGAATAGATATTGTATTTGCATTGGATATTTCCACCAGTATGCTTGCAAGGGATTTTAACCCTGATCGTATAAGTGCAGCAAAGGATATTGCAATTGAGTTCATTGCACAGAGACCTAACGACAGAATGGGTATAGTCGTCTTTGCCGGTGAGAGTTTTACTCAATGTCCCATTACATCTGACAGGGCTACACTGATAAATATGATGAAAGAGGTTGAAACAGGCCTCATAGAGGATGGTACTGCATTGGGAAACGGTCTTGCAACAGCTGTTGCGAGATTGAAAGACTCAAAGGCGAAAAGCCGGGTTATCATTCTATTGACAGATGGTGTCAACAATAGGGGAGAGATATCTCCGCTTATGGCTGTTGAAATTGCAAAGACCTATGGGATAAGGGTTTACACAATTGGTGTCGGGGCAATGGGCATGGCTCCATATCCTGTACTTACTCCGTTCGGGATAGATATACAGCAGGTTAAGGTAGAGATCGACGAACCTTTACTTCAGCAGATAGCTGAACAGACCGGGGGCAAATATTTCCGTGCAACTGACAACACAAAACTTCTTGAGATATACGGAGAGATAAACAAGATGGAGAAGAATAAGACAGCGGTTGACTCATTCCCTGTATATCAGGAAAAATTTATGATATTTGCGTGGATAGCCCTTATTGCAGTTGCTTTTGAAATACTCACAAGACTTTTCATAACTAGAAGAATAGCTTAGGATTATGTTACAATTTGCACAACCGCAGTTTTTACTGCTTATTTTGACAATTCCTCTACTTTTTATTGCATACGCAGTTATGAGAAGAGGAAGGAGGAAAAGAATAGAGCTTTTCGGAAATCCCGATCTGGTGAACACTCTTGTTCCCAGAGCTTCAAAAAGCAGAGGCTGGATTAAGCTTTCAATATACTCCCTGGCTCTTTTCTTCTTTTCACTGGGGCTTGCAAGACCTCAACTGGGTGCTAAAATAAAGGAGGTTGAGACAAAAGGGGTAGAGATAATGATAGCGCTTGATGTTTCAAACTCAATGCTTGCAGAGGATTACACACCCAACAGGCTTGATAGGGCAAAGCTTGCAATCTCACGTTTAGTTGACAAGATGAAGGAAGACAGAATCGGACTGATAGTATTTGCCGGTCAGGCTTTTGTTCAACTTCCGGTGACAACCGATTATGTCTCTGCCAAAATATTCCTTAATAATATA
>SAAM01000062.1 GCA_009929415.1 Clostridia bacterium
GTTGACTTGCCACCCTATGAAGGCACCCCAATTCTTGAAAAATAGGGAGCAATGAAATTCATATGAAAAATGGGCCTAAAGGGTGAGGAATGTGGGCTATTAACCTATAACTTACAAAATTTAGTTGCTGACTTTCTGTAAAAGACAGAAATCTTGTTGATGTTTATATTTAAAGACTCACAAAGGAAGATGGCCATCTGAGTCTTTTGGCAAGGTGCTAATGCCCCCATCTACTAATGTAGTCTATATATACGATAGTATTGCCTCTGCTATGCGCAATCCACCGAAGCCGTCGATCAAATCTTTCATATTTGATGCTATCTCAATTCTTCTCGACGAATCACGTATTAGCTTGTATGCTATCTCAACAATCTTTGAAAGACTTTCAGAAGCATTCATACGAAAATCCCCAGCGTATGGAATCAAGCCTGTTTTTTCCATGTATTCTACTCCAGGTATTTGATTATCAGCAAAGGAGAAAGAAATCGCAGGCAACCCGCATGCACAAATCTCATACATAGTGGATCCTCCTGCAGTGATAGCAACGTCAGAGATACACATCAGTTCTGCCATATTGGCAACGTTACAATGAAGTACGACATTATCATATTTCTCAATACTGTGAGTAACAAATTTGCAAAAGGGGCCTACAACTACATGCAAATTCATATTTTGGAAATCTACATGGGAATTAAGAGTATTCACCAGCTCTTCTGCTATATGAAATGGATCAGACCCTCCAGTAGAAATTAAGATATTCGACACTTCACTTTGGGGTATTTTATTAATATCCTGAAATTCTCTTCGTAACGGAACATAAGCTGGCCCCAGTAATAATTTTGTTTGAATAGGAGGATATACTTTATATGGCAGTTCATTAGCATAGACATTATAATTTATAATCATGCTGACAGGACAAGCAAAGGCATTGAGATCATCAATATAAATGACAGGAACAATCGAATTCATGGTTTTCAGATACTTATATGTTACTTGGTAGCTATCGATCACCAAATGGTCAATCGAATGAACTCGAATTACTTCGACAAGCCTCTCAACCTCGCTATTCATGTCGTTCCATAAAGTTTGTAGCACTATTGAATGAAATCCATATCGGTTGGCCAAATTGCTCCCATTATTATCAGCACATATGAAAAGGACATCGTTTCCGAGAGATTGCAATTCCAGTGCAATTACCATGCAACGCATAAAATGCCCTGTCGCAATTATCTTATTACTATCTACTCGAAAACCAATCATTGCTCGCAACCCAGAAATTTTTGATAGAAAAGAATTTGGCCACTTGAATCTTTATGGGCTAAAGAATATCCATTACACTCGAAGATTTTTCTTGAAGGAATATTGAAAGCTTTTACTTCCGCAACTAGCTTGGTTATTGATGGCCGATCCTGGGCTAGCTGTATCTCAAGCAATCTCACAATCTCCTTACCTAATCCTTTCCTCCGGTGTTCCTTTGCAACGCTATAACTTATCCTAGCCTCAATTCCTATACAATTGATGCGAATCTGACCAACTGGAACTCCCTCAAGGTAGAGGATATACAAAGATATCGATTCATCTTGCAATAATTGGCTGAGCCATCTTGAATGGGCCTCAAGTAGAATAGCTTCCGGATTGAGTGAGTTATTTCTCGTCTCCGGATCATTTGCCCAGGAAAGAAGTAACATACAATCATCAATCGTAGCCTTTTTAAGCGCTAATCGTAAAGTTTCCATAAATTCACCCAATCATATCTGCCGTAAGAGGAGAGCCAAAAGGTATGTCATCATTGGCCTGTTTCCCTAGAATCTTCTTAAAATACTTCGGCTTCATCCCGTAGCTTGGCCGGATACACCTGATATTTGAATCTGAAAAAAACTCCCCTTTCTTAATATCAGCTGTTGCAAAAATGGATCTTCGGAAAGCCACATTCCCCAATTCAGATTTCTGGGGACCATAACAGACATTGCCAATTGAACGTTTTGCTGCTTGCACATCCAAGACCATCTGCTTGAACTCATGCGGCTCCATTGAAAAAGAGGAATCTGGATTCTCGATAGAGCGACTTAAGCAAAAATGCTTCTCAATAATCGAAGCGCCCAATATTACAGCAGAAATTGCTGCGACTGAACCCAAGGAATGGTCTGAAAGCCCTACCTGTACACCAAATTGCAAACCCATATCCACCATCGTCTGAAGGTTCATGTCATCCGGGATTGCAGGATAGGAACTCGAACAACGCAGTAGGAATATCTGGTCATTACCCATTTTCCTGCAGGCATTCACGGCATCAGCGATTTCCTCAAAACTCGCCATACCAGTCGACATAATCATCGGCTTCATTTTTGATGCAACATATTCAATCAAAGGAATATCTACCAACTCAAAAGAAGCAATCTTATAAAACTCAATGCCTAGGGTTTCCAGAAAATCAACAGCAGTAGAATCAAAAGGGGTAGAAAGAAAGTCAATGCCCAATCTTTCACACTCGTTTTTGATATCGTAGTGCCACTCCCAAGGGGTATATGCCTGTTTGTACAGGTCATACAGCGTATTCCCAGCCCAAAGACCTTCATTTATCATAAAGTATTCATTATCACAGTCCAAAGTAAGAGTATCGGCTGTATACGTTTGAATTTTCAGGCAATCTGCACCTGCATCTTTTGCTGCTTGAACAATTTGAAGAGCATTCTCTAATTTTCCAGCATGGTTCGCAGACATCTCTGCAATAGTATAGACTTGGTTAGTATTAATTGCATCAAACAACCTCACAAAATTCTTCTCCTATTGATGTACAGCTAATTTAATCTTTGAAAACCTGCATGGCAAACCGGTCCTTTCAACTTTTCCTTGATATTCCCCGCTATCATGGCATCTTTGATAATGCCAAACACCTCAAATATCGCTTGCTCATATTGATCCAGTACGTCAACGGTGTGTGCAAGAGAAGCGTATAGGGCAGTCGATGCCAGAAATCCCCGCTCAAGCATGAGTTGAATGAAATAGGTCTTCATCAGAAGAGGTTCTTTATCGACAAAACCAAAATGACTTAATGGCAGGATTCCTCCGATTTCGATAGGAAGTGTATGCTTTTCAGATGCGGCTTTCCAAATCTTTTGTACTCGCTTCCCGACACTCTCCAAATGCTTTTCGACTTCATGTTCTTGGAAATATGTAATTGATGCCAAAGCTCCGCACAAGCCAACCCGTTCGGTCCAGAATGTACTGCTAATGAATGTTTCTTGAGCTGCTGTCATAATTGAACTTCTTCCAATAATTGCAGAAAGTGGATATCCGTTACCCATGCCCTTAGCAAAAACAGCAATGTCAGGATTAACCCCCAATGCCAAATGGCTTCCTCCACACGTCAGCCTGAACCCTGCCGTGATTTCATCAAACACCAGCACTATGCCCTTTTGCTCAGTATAGTGCCTTATCTTCTGAAGAAAGCCATCAATCGGATAATCGTTCCGAATTGGTTCCATCACGACAGCCGCAATCTGACCCTCATATTTTCCGGCTAGAGACAAAAACCCTTCCCAGTCATTATACAGGAAAGGAAGCGTGGTGCCCTTCAATTCCTTGGGAACACCCCTTGGGTCAAGTCCGGATAGATGATGGGGATTCAAGGCACTTTTGTCACCCAGATTTGTTGCCAAATACCAGTCCTGCCATCCATGATAGCCGCAAACCAAGACAATATCCTTATTCGTCGCTGTGCGCGCTATCCTTGTTGCAATAGCCATGGCTTCCCCACCTGCCTTGCTGTATCTCACCATGTCTGCCCAAGGGTGCAATTCCAGCAGTTTTTCCGCCACTGAAACTTCTTCCGGTGCATTGAGTGTGCACATGCCTCCTTTCTCGATGGCCTCTTCGGCTGCTTTGTCAACCGGGTCAAAAGCATACCCCAGAACACAAGCCCCTATCCCCATATAACTCACATCATAGTACTCATTCCCGTCAAGGTCCGTCACAACGCAACCCTTGGCCTTCTCATAATACGAAGGCCATTGATCAGGGAGAAACATCTCAGGCCGTTTGCTCAGCAGTTGTGTTCCCCCCGGTATAATCTTCTTTGCTTTGAGATATAAATCCTGTCCCTTTCCCATAATGCTACCCTTATAAATTTTTGTTAATATCATTTAATATCGATTTTGCAAGACCTTCATCCCTACCAATGGCTTTATTGATGCCACGTAGCGAGGTATCCTCATTCAGAAAATCAACTATCTCTTGTGTAAAGGGGTATTCAACCTTTTTTCCGGCAAAGAATGAGAATATTCTTTGAAGGAATTCATAATCCTTTACCTCATCAAAAGTCCAACGCTCATTTCCGTAATCACCGTATGGACAAGTCACCCATTGAAGATTGAACAATTCGGGATGTTTCCTTATGTACTGGGTAACATGCTCTCGCTCCGAGAGTAATAACGCTTCTCTCCATGACCTTTCCAGAGCAGAGGATCTTATTACTTCAATATCCAGTCCATCAGGAAAGGTCTCTGGTTGCTTTTGGGCAAGGAAATCAGCATCTTCTTCCATTTGTTGTATAGCCCAGTCTAGAAGATTTGGATCATATAATGGGCAGTCTCCAGTTATCCGTACTATAAAATCAGGACGAACAAGTTTTACAAATTGATAAAACCTATCCAAGACATCCTCTTCTGAGCCAGAAAATACCCTAATTCCTAACTCACAGCATAACTTTACAATTGGTAGATTTTCCTTATTGATCGAGGTTACTACCACTACCTCATCAAGGTAATCACTTTTCCTTGCTCTTTCAATCGTCCATTGCAAGGAAGGCTTTCCTGCAAAATCCATCAGAACTTTGTTTGGAAATCTTGTTGAACCGCATCTTGCCTGAATAATCCCGATATACTTCATCCTGTTATTCCCTTATCACCATAAATCCGGCCTTAGAATCCTATTGTCAATGTCCAGCCAACTGGAGCGAAATGCCTTTTCTAGAGATATGTTTCTTTTGTCTGGCAGATTGAGGTATGCATCCAACTGATCCAAATTGTCAACCCCAAATACGATGTGGTCAATGCCAGGATGGTTAAAGACAAAACCAACTGCTGCTTCAAAGGGAATTACCCCAAAGTTTTGACAAATCGTATGAAATTCGTTGAGTACATCCTTAGCAAACTGCATTTTATCAGGAAGCATTTCTAAGGACATCATCAACAATCCCTGCAATAAAACACTCCTGGCAAAAACTCGTATACCTTTCTCGTGAGCCATGAGGAAAAAATCCGGGTTGTCCCATCTGCGGTCCAAGGCATTGTATGGTATCTGGATAATATCGATGCCTTTCAGACTGAGTATTGTCATGGCTTCCTCTGGGGTATAGACAGAAATACCAATCTGTTTTGTAAGATTTTTTTCTTTCAATCTCAGTAATGCATCATAACCGCCCTGAAGTGAAAGTAGTTTTGCATTATGAAATAAACATCCATCCACATAAGCAACACCCAATCGAGCCAAAGAACTAGAAAGCTCAGTTTCCATTTGGTTTCGTATCGATTCTCTTGCAATATTATGCGCCGACAGACTGACTTTAGTAATTATCTCGACTTTACTACGATCTACTTCTGGATGACTTAAGAACAGCCCAAGTATGGTTTCAGCTTCTCCATAGGCTGATGCAGTATCAAAAGAAGAAATACCACCTTTATAAGCTTTTAATAACAACTCAATTGCTTGTTCAGTACTTGGCTTTGCACTTCCTTGGATACCATACTTCATGCCAAGCTGAACTGTTCCGAGACATAATTTTGCTGTATTCATATCCCTTCCGGTTGATTCACTTTATAGTACTCGAGGACATCAATGTAATTGTTCTCAAAGCAGTATTTTTCTTTTATGGTCGCCATTTTCATGAAATCATTTGCTTCAAATGCTTTGATAGAACCAATATTATTCTGATATATACCAGCAAGTACCATATGTAACTTTAATTCTCTAAACGCATAATTAGCAACCAACCCAATGCTACAAGACCCAACGCCTTGGCTCCAATACTCTCTATCACCAATTATCAAACCTAGGTCTGCATATAGATGATTCCAGTTGATACTGCCAAGTTTGATATTACCTATATGCTTCTCTTTCTGCTTGTCAAAGATTGCAAACGAAATCTCAGAATCATCATGTTCAGTTTTCTTGACCCACTCAAGAATCGAATCCAAAGTATGAGTATTAAATCTGCTCTCTGTAAATTTCACTATCTCATATTCATTCATCCAGTCAACGTAACGTTGGCTTACCTGCATTATCGATATCGGACGGAGGGTAATTTGCAAACCAGTTCGAGTCGTTCCAACAAGTGGATTCTCTGACAATCTTTTCTTTTCTAATGATACTTCTCGCATGTATACTCCCAATATTCCTCAAATAGTAAATCTGCGAATTATCCAAAATCATTTAGGCAGAATACTGTTCGATTACTTTTCGTATGCCTCTAACGATATTCTCTATATCACTATTAGTTAAGGAATAGAATAAGGGAATGGTAATAATCTCTTCATATAATGATTCAGCAATTGGACAAATTCCTTTTTCATATCCCAGTTTTTGATAATAGGGATGATAATATACTGGTGCGTAGTGTACTTGTAGACCAATATTCTCTTTATTCAGCGCTTTGAAAATTTCACTCCTTCCTACCTTCAACAAATCTTGTCTTAACCTAATGATGTATAAATGCCGAGTAGTATCTGAAGCGTCAATTTCTTTCTGAATAGTTAATTGTGCGATTTTCGAAAACTCTTTATTATAATAATCTACAATTTCTTTTCGTCGACTAGAGAAAACACTGAGTTTTTTTAATTGGCTAATACCCAGAGCAGCTTGAAAATCTGTCATCCGATAATTAAAACCTAATCCGATTTGCTCATTATAACCATTATAGGGACATTGAGTTAATTGTGACGGATCCCGAGTAATATCATGCGACCGAAATAACTTAAGTTTTCTGTATAATTCTTCATCATTTGTCGTAATTGCTCCCCCCTCCCCACAGGTGATAGTTTTCACAGGATGGAAACTAAAAGTGGTCAGATCCGCCAAACTACCTACCGGATGACCTTTATACTTTGTACCTAATGCATGAGCGGCATCCTCAATAAAGTAAATATCATTCTCTTTACATATCTGGCGAATCTCATCAATTTGGACAGCTTGTCCAGTAAAATCAACTGCAATTACTGCTCGAGTTTTTTTTGTGATTTTTCTCCTTATTTCTTTTGGGTCAATATTCCATGTTTCACTATCAATATCTGCAAATACAGGAATCCCACCACAATACAAAATACAGTTTGCCGAGGCAGCAAATGTAATCGGTGTTGTTATTACTTCATCACCAGGTTTAATTCCTATAGCTGCACATGCAGCGTGTAGAGCCGCTGTGCCACTAGATACTACAACAGCAAACTTTGCGTGGGTTTCTTGACATAGCGCTCTCTCAAATGCATCAACTTCAGGTCCAGTAGTAAGGTAAGGATTTCTTAATGCTTTTGATACTGCTTCAATATCATCCTCATCAATATACTGTTTTCCGTACGGAATAAACACGTCCAGAACTGGTGTATTAGTGGTTTTCTCTGACATAAAATGCCTCCAATTAATTCAGAATATTATCTCTAAATCGAAATTAAAATAGCTCAGTGTAGCTTTATATCGTGAGTTTTAGGACTTTTTATACTATAAATCAGTTTCGGTCGCTGGCTTGCGTGGACGGCCTCGTTTCTTGGGATGCTTCCTACGTGAAACATAATCGGGAGCGCATCCTTGAGGGACATCAAATCCGAAGGCTTCGCAGATGTCCAGCTGCGCGCCGACGAACGGCGTGATAAACTTGGTTCGGCTAGCGTGCTCGATGCATCGGATGCTTCTCATCTCATCCAGGACTTCCAGCGACGATGAGAACTGGTCATACAGTTCCGCGGTCTTCCATGTGTGCCGCAGTACCGACCCCAGAATCATCGATACGAACAAGATGAACAGCCTTCCTGTCTTGCCTTCCTCCGGCCAGTTCCTCTGGCGGTTGGAAACCATCTGGCTTTTCATTTGCTGGAATGCCTGTGAGCGGTAAGATGTTTTTACCGGAAGAGAAAAACTCCTTGACATTCACAAATGCCTTCTCCTGCTCGTCGCGAAGCTTGTAGGTGTGGTACGTCTCCATCGCATCCATATCCCGCTTGTGGGTCATGATCGAGAAGAATCCGCAGGTGCGTCTGGCTTTCTCAACTTTTTTCTGATCAAGTTCGAAGGACTTGAGGATCCGGTCGCCGGTATCGTACTGCAGTTTGAAATACCCGAAATGCCGCTTCAACGATTGGTCATCATCAAGGGGTTGCCGTTCCTCAAGAAGCAGTTGGAGTTCCTGCCGCTGCCCTGTGATGTCGATGTCCAGCTGCACCAGTTCCTCGCTACGGCGCACCGAATCGAAATAGAGGTTCAGCCTCAGTTTCTCCGACCGTTTGACAGGCTCTTTGCAATCCTCTGCCATCTGGCAACCCTGTTGTTGTAAGTGAAGCCCGTCACATACGGGAACATCGCCAGGGTGAGGATGTCGTCGACGATTTCCTTGTTGCCATCGAATACAGTCTCTAGATCCTTCCTCAGTCCCGTCTTTATTGCAACCTGCTCAAGAAGCCAGATGTCGCCATAGAAACGGTTCACATCCGTACCGTCGTAGGCAGGCCGTCCTTTGGACCGTGCGCCGGACAGCTTATGGGTTTCGCTTAGGTCCCACTCGGGCGGGAAGTCGAGCATGGACTTCTCCTCTCGTCGGAGGCGTAGATGTATTTCATATTGGGAAGGAACTTGAGGTTCTCGTCGACCTGCCCCCAGTAGACCTGGCGTACTTCTTCTTCCCGGTCCTGGTATCGATGGTCCAAGGCTGGGTGCATGCATAGCGGTATCCGTTGTTGATATGAGTTGATACCCTGAGCTTCCCATCATCCCGCGGTGGTGTGTTTTGTCAAGCAAAAATCCTTGGTCTAATCACCAGGGAATCCCGTGTCTAATCACGGGAAATTCCCGGGTTTTATCATCTGCACAGGAATCTATG
>SAAM01000464.1 GCA_009929415.1 Clostridia bacterium
AGCACTGAAGGCCTACGCGGCATTTATCCGGGCGGGATTCGTACTGAATGAGCTGAATCAGGACAATGCACAGGAATTAAACAATATAATAGAAGGCTCAGATTATATAATAGATGCACTTCTGGGCACAGGTACGAGAGGAGCAGTATCAGATCCATTCAGGCACATAATAGAAGCAGTAAACAGATCCAGGGCCAGGGTAATATCTCTCGACATCCCAAGTGGGAGCGATCCGGACATTGCAGACAGCATATGCACTATAAGAGCAGACATAACCCTTACAGTCCAGTTTCCAAAGACAGGAGCATATCTGCATCCGGGAGCCCAGAACTACGGAAAGCTGATAACCGTAGATGCAGGGATAATCCATCAGGAGAACGAACACTCTCCTCTGAGATACCTCTGGGACGAGAAGATGCATAAGGAACATAGTGAAGCATTTTCTCACTCTCTTGCGGATGATCATAAGGGAAAAAACGGAAGAGCCTTAATAATAGGAGGATCCAGGAACATGACGGGAGCACCGATAATGACGGCCATGGCGTGCGCGCGTTCCGGTGCAGGACTGATATCCGTTGCGACTACAGAAATAGGAAGGGCGTCGGCACAGATACTTATTCCAGAAGCAATGTATACTGAGTGCGAAGAGTCAGATGGATTTATCAGGCATGTCCTTACCCCGGAAGATTCTGATATCATAGCTGTGGGCATGGGGCTTGGCAGAAAAGAAGTATCAGAAAATATCATCAGCGAGCTTCTGGATTCAGAGAACAACATCCTTATAGACGGAGACGGACTCTGGTTCCTGAAGGACATGATACAAAAACTTGAAGGAAGAAAAGGGATAACCATTCTGACTCCGCACCCTGGGGAAATGGCAACGCTGTGCTCACAGACGCAGGAGTATATAAGGAACAGAAGATTTGAATCAGCGAGGGAGCTGTCAACCAGATATGGCATATATGTAGTATTAAAAGGACCTTACACAATAACAAGCTGCCCTGATGGCACACAGTATGTAAACAGCAGCGGAAACCAGGGTCTGGCAAAAGGAGGATCAGGAGATATACTCTCAGGCATGATAGCAGGACGCATGGCAGGAATCATGAAGAAAAAGGCTATATACAAGGAAGAAAGACGAGAATATCATGTCGAAATATCCGAAAGCATTATAGGGAGGCATATAGCAGATGCAGTATATCTGCATGGCAGAGCGGCAGATATCATTACAGGAAGAGGAAGGAGCATCACAGGCATGCTTCCTACAGATATACTCGCAGAAATATGATTGGAGCAATATTTTTTAAAATAATTTCAAGGGGTATTGTTCGGAAAAAAGTAGATTGATGCCCCTTTTTTTAAGTTTAGAATCTTTGATATACCCAATCTATCGATATAAATCGAATTATTATTATTGTATACAAAATAATATTCAAATATGAAAAATAAGGCGGATAAAAATCCAAAAATTAATGTTGACTTTTCCTGAGTAAATTAGTATACTAAGAAAGTCGCCAAAACAAAGCAACACAAACAGCGGCAGAAACAACAGCAACAGACGATACAGAATGAACCTTGAAAACTAAACAGCAGAATATACAAACCATTTAGATGAGAGCCCTCGGGTGATCATCAAAAAAAAGAAACAAACCGTAATTTCAATTTATTGAGATAACAAAAATAGATATGTCGGATGTTTAATCCGGCCAGTCAAACCATT
>SAAM01000465.1 GCA_009929415.1 Clostridia bacterium
AATGTTACGGGTAAGTTGTACTTCTCCTGGCGGGATAAAACAGGCTGAAAAACACAGTCTCCCTCCATTTTTGGATAATTCTCCGCAGAAAACCGACTTCCCACAAAAATCTGAATAATTTACATCATCAAACTGGAGGTTTGATTAAAATGACTGCAGTTTTACAGAAGGACTATGCTGTTATCGACCGGATATTCGCCGAAGAAGTAAAAAAGTATCCCCAGAACCTGCTTAAGATCACGGGAGTAAGTCCAGACATGACAGATGTCGACGCTGTTCTCGATGTTCTTATGCACGGCAATTTTGTCACTATGGCGGACGTATCCACTGACCCCAATGCAAACGTTGGGTCCACAACATTCGCCACGGTGCTTCAGGAATGTCAGAAAGGGGCCATGAAGCTCCATTTTCTTAAGGAGATATTTCGGAAGGCCTATGTTCTGTGGGGCGAGGAAATATCAAAAAGGATACTGAAGAAAGAGATCGAAGGGCAGCTTTATTTCAGCGATCTTCACCTGTACGGCGCACCCTACTGCTATAACTATTCGGCGGGAGTGCTTATGTTCAAGGGGCTTCCGTTTATACCGAGGATACCCTCTGTTCCTGCATCCCATGCTGATACTTATATTCAGCATGCGGTACAGCTTATTATGTACGCATCAAACCACCAGTCCGGTGCATGCGCACTTACAGGCTTTTTCGTCGCGCTTTCACATTATCTGAAAAAGGACGGGATTACTAACAGGAAGACCATTATTCAGCTCTTTCAGAAATTCACCTATTCTGTCAACCAGCCCGTAAGGTTCTCCGCTCAGACACCTTTTTTGAATCTCTCTGTATTTGACCGCAACTATCTGGACAGCCTTTACGGAGGGTTCAGGTACCCGGATGGGAGTCTTATGGAACCAGATGCAGTTATAGATCTCCAGAAGATGTATGTGGAGTGGTTCATGGACGAGATGAAAGAGAAAGGCATAATTTTTACCTTCCCGGTACTTACTGTTGCAGTACTCCTTGACAAGGAGACCCGCAAACCTATGGACATGGAGTTCTTCGAATGGGCGACAAGGGCAAATGCCGCATACGGGACACTGAACTTCTACCTCTCAGACCGTGCAGGTTCGCTCTCCTCATGCTGCCGCCTGAGCAACGACATTGACCTTCTGCAGGAGCTGGGTTACATAAACTCTTTTGGAGCCGGCGGCGACGGAGTCGGATCCACCGGCGTCGTTACCGTTAATCTGCCGCATGCAGTCTGGCAGGCGCAGAAGAGCGGGCGTACTTTTGAAGATATCCTGGAAGAATCTGTTCAGGATGCTCAGCGGGCCTCTTATATAAGGAACCAGCTCGTAAGAGAGAATATAATCAAGGGACTGCTTCCGCTGTACGATCACGGATTTATCGACATCAACAGTCAGTACTGTACCGTAGGTATCTGCGGAATGTACGAGGCTGCAAGGGGACTTGGCGTTGTCTCCGGAACACTTCAGAAAGACAAGATAGACGATTATGAAAAATTCGCCATTGATACGCTGAATATTATAAATCGACTGAATATCCAGGCTGCGCAGGATTACGGAGTACCGTTTAACCTTGAGCAGGTACCTGCAGAGGGCCAGGCAGTCACCCTTGCAGCAAAAGACCGCATGCAGGGGCTCCAGTCAGATCTTACCATGTACTCGAACCAGTGGGTCCCGCTTGCAGAGAGTAACGTT
>SAAM01000466.1 GCA_009929415.1 Clostridia bacterium
TACATGCAGGGAATCGGCTACTCACTTGAAGCAACTTCTGTTACCCTGCGGAGCTTCGCCAGATTTACAAGAGAAAATAACTATGACCACCCCCTTACATGGAAGATCGTCAGATCCTATTGTGAGAGAGGTGGCGCTGATGTCCCGATGAAGACCAAAGGAAGGAGATTTGAGGCGATTGCTCCTTTCGGGCATTATGCTTCAATGTTTTTTCCTGGTAGTGAACAACTTCCATTACTCCCCTATGGAAGATGTCACCAGAGACCAAGGCCACACATCTACAGCGATGAAGAAATTGTAATGCTCATGGAAAAGAGCAGGACCGTTTATTCTCCTGACGGACTCAGAAGCTTGACCCTTGAGACGGTCATTGGATTCATGGCCGTAACAGGCGCCAGAACATCCGAAGTTGTGAACCTTAAGCTTGCAGACGTTGATTTCATCGACAAGCTGGTCCTCATAAGAATGGGGAAGAATGGCAAGGATAGGTTGCTTCCATTGAAAGATAGCGTTGCAGATGCACTCAGACGCTATCAAAAAGCCATCGATGAGAAAATATCTGCAAGAAGGTCTCCAGACTCCTCGTTCTTTGTTACAACAGGAGGAAAGCCGATTGGATCCAGGGGAATAGAGTATGCATTTTCGAGGATACGGGACTGTGTTGATGTCTCTGACTCTGATTACAATGTACCTATTCTCTACCACCTTCGGCATACCTTTGCTTGCAGAACAGTGAGGAATTGGATTCTAGATGGACAGGATGTAAACAAGACCCTCTATACCCTCACTACTTACTTAGGGCATTGTCATCCAGAGGATACGTACTGGTACCTTTCGGCCACCCCTGAATTGATGAAGCTTGCATCTTCCAGATATGAAGAGGTATTTGGAGGGTACGAGAATGACTGAACCTAAAATTCCGAAAAGCAGAAGCCTGCAGGTTTTGGTGCAAGGATACTTTGTCACGTATCTTATGCAGCAGCGGCGTGTTTCCCAGAAGACGATTGACTCCTATCGAGATGCCTTCAAGCTGTATTTCATATTCCTCAAAGAGGCCTGTGGCATGAGTCCTGAAAAGGTCACAATCGATTACTTCGGTAGGGACTACATCATTGCGTTTATGAAGTATCTTTCAGAAGTACGGGAATGCCAAGCAAAGTCCATCAATCAGAGAATTACTGCTCTACGGTCATTCTTACGCAAGTATGTTGCATTTGAAGCCCCAGAGCACATGGGTGTGATCGCTCTTGCCATCACAGTCCCCCTGCTGAAGATCCAGAGCAAAGCATTGTGTTTCATCACCAAAGATGAATATAGGGCACTTCTTTCTGCCTGTGATGCAAATAAAGTGCTTGCGGAAAGGGATCGACTGATGTTCTCCATTTTCTACAATACTGGCTGCAGAGTTTCTGAACTAACAGGACTGATGATAAGAGACTTTCGAAACCTTCGCGAGAAGGGAAATGCTTCAGTCTTATTCCGTGGCAAAGGTAGAAAGGAAAGGGTCACTCCGTTATGGGACAGTACCGCTAGAAACATCAATACCTTCATAGTCAAGAACAAATTGACTGATGTGGATATGCTATTCAGAACCGCTGAGGGAGCTTGTTTGACAAGATCAGGCGTTGGCCAACGTATCTCTGTTCTTGTTAAAGGGGCAGCTGTTGGATGTCCGTCATTACTGGAGAAACAAGTCACACCCCACACTT
>SAAM01000467.1 GCA_009929415.1 Clostridia bacterium
ATATTTTCTCCTATGAATCTTGTGATTTCTGCAATAATAATCATAGGGCTTCCATTCGTGTGCAGGGCAATGATGCCGGACAAGGAGCATACGATAGAGGTCGATGCGGCGCTTCTCGTTGAAGATGCGGAAAAGGTATACAAGATTGAGACTCCTGCGGACAAGCTTGAGCACAGCAGGATAATATGGGCTATAGTACTTATCCTTGGATTTGCATACATCATATACAATATCGCGCTCAACAAGCTTAATTCGCTTAACCTAAACTTTGTTAACTTCATATTCATGTTTGCGGGCATACTGCTTCATGGAAATCTCAAGAGATACATCGATGCGTTTGCTGATTCGGCAAAGAGCTGCTCAGGCATACTTCTTCAGTTCCCATTCTATGCTGGGATTCAGGGCATGATGACGGGTGCGGTTGCAGGAGTTTCGCTTGCGGGAGTTATATCTACTTTCTTCGTGGGAATCGCTACGACTACTACCTTCCCGCTGTTCACTTTCCTCAGTGCGGGTATAGTAAACTTCTTTGTTCCTTCAGGCGGAGGTCAGTGGGCGGTTCAGGGCCCTATAATGATGCCTGCGGGACTTGAGATAGGGGTTCCTGCGGCAAAGACTGCTATGTCTATTGCCTGGGGTGACGCGTGGACGAACATGATACAGCCTTTCTGGGCGCTCCCTGCGCTTGGTATAGCAGGACTTTCAGCAAAGGATATCATGGGATACTGTGTAATTACGCTTCTGTTCTCAGGAGTGATAATCGGTGCCGGACTTCTTATCTTCTAAATAATATATTTTAATTTGAAATGTGCAGCCTCGTCTTATTCGAAGCTGCACATTTTTACGTAAATATGCCGTCATTAGACGGATACTTAGAAGCTCATCTCATCTGCCTTTGGGAAAAGGCCGTACAGCCCTCCGGTGTGGATGAAGAGGATGTTCCTGTAGTCTGAGAAATCTGCCATGGGATTGTTTGGGGACAGGCCGAAGTTTGATTTTGCTATCTCTGAGACCATTCCCTTGAGGGTTTTTCCTGTGTACACGGGGTCGAGGAATATGCCTTCGAGTCTTGCGAATTCCTTTATGAATTCAAAGTCTGCGGGAACGTTGAGAGCGTATCCACGGCCAGCGTAGCCGTCTGTTATTATGAGGCTCTCAGGGGTTATACCGAGATTCTCCGGGGTCACTCCCTCGAGGTAGCTGCAGCATTCCTCGATATACCCGAAGGCTCTCTTCTGGAAGTTCAGGGCGGTGTCTGCTATGTTGAAGCCTATTACGTCGCATTTCATGTTAAATAGCTTTGCGCCGACCACTAGGCCTGCATATGTTCCGGATGAGCCTACGCATGAAACCACGGCGTCGAATCTTATTCCGAGCTCGTCTTCCTGCTGCTGGATCTCCTTCATCGCGTTTATATATCCGAACAGCCCTATGCCGTTGGATGCGCCCTCGGGAAGGATGTATCCCTTTTCGCCGCTGGCCTCGAGATCTTTTTTTATGTCCTCCATTATCTCGAATCTTCTGAGGGCATAGTCCTCTGCGCTTATGAACCTGACGTCTGCTCCGACTATCAGGTCGAGAAGGTGGTTCCCTTCGATCGCGGTCTTTTCAGATTCCCTGAGCACGAGTATGGATTTCATGCCGAGCTTTACTGCGGCTACTGCGGTGGCCCTTGCGTGGTTGGACTGGATTCCTCCGCAGGTTAT
>SAAM01000063.1 GCA_009929415.1 Clostridia bacterium
AAAGCTTCATCAAATATATAGAGATAGTGGAGGTAAATATGAAAATTGGAGTGAGCTCTGACCACGGTGGTATCAATCTGAAGGAGAAGATAAAGCTTCATCTTCAGGCAAGAGGAATTGAGGTTACTGATTTCGGTACTGATTCTACGGAGTCTGTGGATTATCCTGATTATGGAAGAATCCTTGCCGAGGCGGTAGCCAGGGGCGAGGTACAGTACGGAATAGCTATATGCGGTACTGGAATAGGTATATCTCTTGCTGCGAACAAGGTTAAGGGTATAAGATGCGCAAACGTATCTGATACTTTCTCTGCAAGGATGGCAAAGATGCACAACAACTGCCAGATGATAGCTCTTGGAGAGAGAACGGTAGGGCCGGGACTTGCTATGGACATAGTGGATGCGTTCCTGAATGCCGAATTTGAAGGCGGAAGACATGCGATCAGGGTATCAAAGATAATGGAGATAGAAGAATAGGAGAGAACTATGTCAAAGGTTGTAATTTTCGATCACCCGCTTATCCAGCATAAGCTTACTATGATGAGAGACAAGAATACTGGCTCGCTTTCTTTCAGAGAGCTTGTCAAGGAAGTCGGTACGCTCATGGTATATGAGATCACCAGAGATCTTCCGCTTGAGGATGTTGAGATTGAAACCCCGGTTACAAAAATGACTGGAAAGATAATAGCTGGAAAGAAGCTTGCGGTTGTTCCGATACTGAGAGCGGGACTTGGAATGGTTGAGGGCATACTTGAGCTGATACCGGCTGCAAAGGTAGGACATATAGGTCTTTACAGAGATCCTGAGACTCACAAGCCTGTAGAGTATTTCTGCAAGCTTCCACAGGACCTTGCGGACAGAGACATATTCGTGGTTGATCCTATGCTTGCAACAGGAGGCTCAGCTGAGGCTGCGATAACCATGCTGAAGGAGAAGGGCGCTAAGAAGATAATACTTATATGCCTTGTAGGATGCCCTGAGGGAGTAAGCTTTATACAGGAGCATCATCCGGACGTGGATATCTACCTTGCTGCGTGTGACGAAAAGCTTGACGAACATTGCTATATAGTTCCTGGCCTTGGAGATGCAGGCGACAGGATATTCGGAACAAAATAATTTTTGCTCTGACTTTATGCGGGTAAACCTTGATTCGGCGGCTGTGCTGCCTGGTCGAGGTTACCTTTATATAAAGGGCTTTATAATATAATAAGAAAGGAGTTTTATGAAAAAAAGAAGACTGCTGTATTATTACTTATGGATAATCCTTCTGTTTTCATATTTTATTGTATGCGGAATGTTTCTTCAGCCTCCGGGCGATATAGTGAGGGGACTCTATAGAATAGTTACCGACCCGTCGGTTCTTGTTTCTGACTATCTGGAGATAGGTGGCATCGCTGCGACATTCATCAATGCGGGGCTTCTGGGTATAATTTGCACTGCAATAGTCATGAAACTGGACATGAAGCCCAATGGCTCGATATATCTTGCGCTTTTCTGCGTTTTCGGGTTTGGATTTTTTGGAAAGAACCTGCTGAATATATGGCCGATACTGACGGGAGCTTATATGTACTCGAGGAGAAAGCGGCAGCCTTTTCGTAACTACATAGTCATAGCGCTTCTTAGCACGAGCCTTGCACCCGCGGTCAACCAGATTTTCGTCCTGATTGACGGACCTACCGTATCTGCCATGATACTGTCTGCGTTCTCGGGAGTAATGCTGGGATTCGTAATGCCTCCTATAGCATCTCACTGCGTTAAGATGCATGAGGGATTCATACTTACGAATTCAGGATTTGCAAGTGGATTCATAGCTATTTTATTCGTTTCCATGTTCAGGTCTTTTGGAGTTGAGCTTAAGGGACGAGAGGTATGGTCTTCGAATTACACCAATGAGCTTGCCGTTGCGATAATATTCGTGATGATGTGCATGATATTCGTAGGATTCATAAAGAAGGATGAATCATCAAGGACTCTCGTGGAGCTCAATGAGGAGACGGGACGTCTGGTTACGGATTTCTTCGTGCTTTACGGAAAGCACATACCGCTAATAAACATGGGGATTGTTGGGATAGCGTATACGGTATTTACTCTTATATGGGCGGGTTCGCTGAATGGGCCTTTTACGGCGGGAATATTCACTATCGTCGGGTTTGCAGGATTTGGGCTTCATCTGAGGAACGTGATTCCCATAACTGTGGGCGCGGTGTTGGGATCCATGCTCAATATATGGCCTCACAATTCGAATACGCTTATGGTTATAATTCTTTTTGGTACGGCCCTTGCGCCGTTTTCTGGATATTACGGCCCTGTGTGGGGTATACTGGCTGGATTTATCCATATGTGCATTGCACTGAACCTGAGCAGCATTACTGCCGGGATAAATTTGTATAATAATGGATTTATTGCCGGAATTGTGGTAATATGTCTATTGCCTGTAGCTTCATCGCTAAGGGACGATTATTGATGTGGAGGTATCTGGAATGAGCAGACGCAATACAGCGCATGTAGATCACAGACTTATCAGCATTGTTGATGAGATGCTTACTTTTTTTTACAGCCTCAGGGCTGAGGATATAAAGATGGAAATCGGTATCGAGGACACGCACACTGACCTTACCTTCAGAGCCAGGATAAAGGCGCCGATTGAACCAAAGAGGCTTGCAAAGATTAAAAAGCTCCTTGCGTCTCCGAGGGCACATGAGATGGAGGAATATTACTGGGGCCTCACAGGGAACGACATGACTCCGAGCACGGAGCTCAGCCTGGTGGGAATGATGATCGACGATTTCGAGATCGAGTACCAGGAAGGGACTGAGGATTTCTTCATAAGGATGAGAAGAGACAATATTCATCTGCACAATGGCAAATAGAGGAATTAAAACGGGAAGTAAAGGAATTCTGAAAAAAATTATTTAAATTTTTATTACAAACCTTTTCCTGAGTTGACAAATATCTGTAAAGGGTATAAGTTATATGTTAAGGAGTGAACATGGCTGTTTTTGGAGTAGGAACTGATATTATCGAGATAGAAAGAATCTCAGATATTCTAAGTAGAGGAGACCGATTTCTTGAGAGAGTGCTTACAGCAAATGAGAGAGAATATCTAAGGCTCAGAGGCATGAAGAATGAATCCGTGGCTTCCATGTGGTGCGCAAAGGAAGCGGTGGCAAAGGCCCTCGGCACAGGAATCCGGGGATTTGAAATGAAGGACATCGAGATAATACACGACGATCTGGGCAAGCCCGCGGTGCTTCTTCACTCTGGCGCATCAGAGACGGCTGAGAGGCTCGGCGCAGGTAGTATACTGCTGAGCATATCTCACTGCAGGCAGTATGCGGTAGCGATGTGTGTAATAGAGAAAAGGGAAGGTGCATTATGAACATTTATATGCCTACATGGGCAGAGATCAATCTTGACAACATACTACATAATTACAGGAGCCTCAGGGCTCTTACGAAAGAAGGAACCAAGAGCTGCGCTATAATAAAGGCCAACGGATACGGCCACGGAAGCGTAGAGCTTGCAAAGATTCTTGAAGAAGATGGATGCGACTATTTCGGGGTTGCTACAGCAAATGAGGCGCTCGAGCTTAGAAAGCATGGCATCAAGGCACCGGTGATGTGCCTGGCGTACATAGAAGAAGACCTTTACGGTGAGTTCATCGAAAAGGAGATAGACATACCTCTTTTCAGCTATCATACTGCGAAGAAGGTGTCTGACAGAGCCGCAGAGCTCGGAAAAAATGCAAGGATCCAGGTGAAGCTCGACACAGGAATGTCAAGGGTAGGATTCCAGTGCAATGATGAGACAGTTGGAGAGCTTGAGAAGATAAGCCTTCTTCCAAACCTCATACTTCAGGGCATATTCACACACTTTGCAAAGGCTGATGAATGGGACAGATCAGAGACGGATCTTCAGTTCAGCAGGTATGAAAAAATTGTTAAGGCAATAGAAGAAAAGGGTATAAGATTCAATATCAGACATGTATGCAACAGTGCAGGTACGATAATGTATCCGGAGTATCATCTGGATATGGTCAGGATGGGTATAAGCCTTTACGGTCACTATCCTTCTGATGAGGTTGAAAAGGAGAGAGTGGAGCTTAGGCCGGCTATGGCGCTTAAGACAAAGATCTCTCATGTGAAGCTGCTTGAAGAAGGCAGAGGGGTAGGCTATGGGCACAAGTATGTAGTGGAAAACGGCAGTAAGTACATTGCTACGGCTCCAATCGGCTATGCAGACGGTTTTACGAGGATGCTGAGCCAGAAGGCTGACGTGCTCATCAATGACAGGCTCTACAATCTGGCAGGGAATATCTGCATGGATCAGAGCATGTTCCTTGTGGATGAGACAGTTTCAACTGGGGATATAATTACCATTTTTTCAGAGGATGAAAAAATACGAGTGGAAAGGTTGGCCAAACGACTGGGTACTATCAACTATGAGATTTTGTGCATGGTTCAGAGAAGGATTCCGAGACTTTATATCAGGGATGGAAAAATCTGCAGAACTGTAAATTATCTTATTGACTGATCCAGGTTTTTTGGCAGGGTTTAAATTATGAATAGCAATACGATTATTAAGAGAGGCGAGGTATATTATGCCGATCTTAGTCCAGTCGTAGGTTCGGAGCAGGGTGGAGTAAGGCCGGTGCTTGTTATCCAGAATGACATTGGAAACAAGTACTCGCCAACCATAATTGTAGCGGCAATAACATCTCAGTTGAACAAGGCAAAACTGCCTACACATATTGAAATTAAATCCGGAAACTACGGTCTGGTCAAGGACTCGGTATTGTTGCTGGAGCAGATCAGGACAATTGACAGAAAAAGACTGAAGGACCGAATCGGAAGGTGCGATGCTGCTTTTATGACGAGAGTGAATAAGGCACTGTCCATAAGTATAGCGCTGAATGAAGAATAGTTTGTACATATGCCAGTCGCTTAGCCAGCGGCTGGTTTTCTGTTGTGCAAATGGGGCAGAAATGATATAATATTACCGTATGTAAAAAAAGAGGAAGATTTGAAAGGAACGGTTATGAAGATAAACAGGATCTTGGCCGCAGCTGTGGCTGTGGGGATTGCGTTTTCTGCACTTCTCACTATTCAGAGGTTTGACAGAGAATCGGATTATAAGACGTATGAAGTGAACATGTATTATTCAGAGCTTGAGAAAGTGGCATCACAGGAAGGCGTGAGCATGGATGACATGCTTGAGGATATGAAGGATACGGGCATAACAAACATGCTTATAAAGGAAGATACGCTGCAGAGTCTTAAGCAGAATCCAGCTGTAAGCCTCACGACGAGGATGAGCGGGTATGATCTTATTATAGAATCTGAGGACAGCGCGCTGATCCAGAGGATATACAGAGCCTTCATGGGTGTGAAGAAGGATGACAGGAGCGTAACGCTTGAGGATGAAAAAGTCATAAGGATTGAAGGAACGTCACTTGATTACATAGAGGGTCAGGTACTTACCGTGGGATCATATGGACAGAAGAACGTGACATCTACGGTATGGTCTGGCTCAATGCTTGAGACTGTAGGGCTCGGATATGATGAAAAGGCTCTCGAGCTTTCAAAGAAACACGGATTTGGGGTCATCCTGTCTCCAAACTACTATGCTGATTTTCAGTCTGCAGAAAAATCAGTGGATGCATTCCTTGATACTATAGACAGCTCTAAGATAGAGCCAAGCCACATAATCTTCAGCGGGAATCAGGTCATTGGATTTGACTATCCGGAAATGAAGAGGATGCAAGATGAGGCAGCCGATGCGGGTATAAAGAAATTCGTATATCCGCCGCTCGAAAAGCTTGCTACAGGACTTGAGGACAGAGACATAGCTGTGGCGATGATAGAATCGAGCTCTCAGGGAGGATACCTGAAGACGGACGGAATGATGGAGCTTCTCAAGCTCATGGATTTTGATGCCGTGGGATCGTATCTTACATGGGATTTTGTAACAAACAAATACGACTATGAGATTCCTTTTCATCACAACGGTGAAGAGATTGCAAATATAATGTTCAGGGGAATTACTACGAGAAACATAAGAGTAATATCATTAAAGCCGTTCATAAAGGATGGAAGATATATATCAGACCCTCAGGCATATGCGAACGTGCTTGACAATATTGAAAAGAGGCTCGCTGCGGTAGACATGAAGCCGGCAAGACTCAAGACCATGGAATTCTTCAGTCCGAATCCTCTTCTGAGGATACCTGTGGCCATGGGAATAATCGCGGCCTGGCTGATGATAATAGACAACCTTTTTGCGATTAAAAAGAAGAAATCGCTGTATATACTGCTTGGGCTTGGAACGGCGGCTTCGGCGGCGCTGATATCTTCAGGCATGATGTCTGCAATAGTGGAAAAGGGATTTGCGCTCCTTGGCGCCATGACGATGCCTTCTCTTGCAGGCTGCTGGCTGATATCAAGGCTGAGAAGGATCGAAAACGACCTTCTGTATACTTCAAAGGCTAAGGCATTCCTGAAATCTGAGCTCATGATGCTCGGTGCAATACTGATAACTCTTGGGAGCGTGCTTTTTGAGGTTGCTATGCTTACTCACAGCAGATACCTGCTTGGAGTGGATACCTTTGCAGGAGTAAAGATATCGCAGGTGGTTCCTATGGGGATAATCCTTCTCATGTATATCGCATATTTTGGATACAGGAGAAACCCGGACAGCGAGATAACCGGGATAACTTCAGGAGATGTGCTGAGATTTGCGAATGATACAATAAAGGTATGGCAGATAGCAGCTATTGGAATTTTTGCTGCGGTGCTTATGATTTTTATGGCAAGATCTGGAAACGCTGCACCTGAGCCATCTGCGGCAGAGGTTCTCATGAGAAACTTCTTTGAGTTCATATTCCCGGCAAGGCCGAGAACCAAGGCCATATTTGCTGGAATTCCGTTTACAGTAATAATGCTGTACCTGGCGCAGACAGGCAGAAATCACAAAATGAACATAGCGTTTGTAGTGCTTTCAAGCATAGGACTGGTAAATACGGTAAATACGTTTTCACATACCAAGGCGGCGCTTACAGTATCTGTATTCAGGACAGGAGCAGAGCTTTTTGTAGGCTCTCTGGTTGCGCTGGCGGGTATAATTATGATAGAGGCTGTTATATACATCTGCGGCCGAATGAAGGATAAAATGAAAAATGAGAAAGGCAGTGTACTAAATGGGCTATAAGATTCTGCTTTCGGGATATTTTGGGTTTGACAACGTAGGGGATGAGGCTATACTCAATGCCATGGTAAAGGGAATAAGGAAGGAAATGCCTGACGCCGAGCTTGTTGCGATGTCTGCAAATCCTGAGCTTACAGCGAGAAAAAACGGAATCAGGGCGATAGACAGAATGAGCATCATTTCCATAATGAAGGAAATGAGGGATATGGACCTTTTCATAAGCGGTGGAGGATCTCTCTTTCAGGATGTGACCTCGAGAAGGTCGATACTCTATTATCTTGGAGTGGCATATCTTGCAAAGGTAATATTCAAAAAGAAGGTCATGATTTATTCGCAGGGGATAGGACCTGTGACTGACCCTAAAAACAGAGAGCGCATGGCGAAGCTTTTCAGGAAGCTGGACATAATAAATGTGAGAGACAATCAGTCAAAGCTTGAGCTCAATGCCATGGGAGTTACTGAAAACATAACAGTTACGACCGATACGGTATTTTCTCTTGAAAAGCCGGATCATATGGCAGGAGCAGAGATACTCGCAAACTGCGGCGTGAATACCAGAAAGCTTACCCTCGGGGTTTCCGTGAGAAGCTGGAAGGAATGCACTCCGAGGATAACCGAGGAAATCGTAAAAACCATAGAAGCTTTTAAGGACAGGGACATGAACGTTGTCATGCTTCCCTTCCACTTTCCTCATGATCTCGAGCTGAGTGAAAGGATACATGAGCAGGTAAAGGTGAGCGAGAGCGACCCTATAAGGATATATACGCTCAAGAACCTTATGGGAGAGGAAGAATTTCTTTCTGTCATGTCCAACATGGACATAATGCTTTCCATGAGACTCCACGGACTTATATTTGCCACGGTATGCAATGCATGGCCAATCGGGATATCCTATGATCCAAAGATACAGAGCCTCCTTGAGGAGATGGGAAGAGAAAGCGCAATGGAGGTAGAATCCATTGATTCGGCTGAGCTCGTAAGGCAGATTGATTTTGCCATGGAAAATATGGATCAGCTCAAGGAACAGACGGCTGACACAGCGCACCTGATGAGAGAAAAGGCGCTGCTTAATAATAAGATGGTAAAGGAGCTGCTTACAGGTGAGAATATTAGGCGTTAGGATAGATCATGTAGATATGAAGAGTGCCGTGAAAAAGGCGGCTGAGAGCATAAATCCTCAGAAACCTTTTGTGATTGTAACTCCGAACAGCGAGATAGTGGTAAAGGCCAATGAGGAGAGGCCGCTTCTCGATTTCATTGAAAATGCAGGCATGGTAGTGCCAGACGGAATAGGGCTGGTAATAGGCTCAAAGCTTGTCAGGGAGCCGCTGAAGGAGAGAGTCACAGGAATAGATCTGATGGTGGAGCTCGTAAAATATGCAAGCACAAACAGGAAAAGCGTTTATTTTCTTGGAGGAAAGCCCGGCGTGGCAGAGCAGGCGGCGGAAAAGCTCAAGGAGAGATTTCCGGGGCTTGAGGTTGCAGGAGCACATCACGGATACTTCAAGGGACTTCACACAGGAGCAAAGGGCCACAGCGAGGAGCTTGCTGTGATAGAAGATATAAAGGCGAAAAAGCCGGACATGCTTTTTGTGGCATTCGGAGCTCCAAAGCAGGAGTATTTCATCGATGCCTACAAGGACATTCTGGGGGCAGGGCTCCTGATGGGAGTAGGCGGATCGCTCGACGTAATCTCAGGAAATGTAAAGAGAGCGCCGGAGATATATCAGAAGATGGGACTCGAGTGGGCATACAGGCTCGCAAAGGAACCATGGAGGATAAAGAGGGCAGGAGC
>SAAM01000064.1 GCA_009929415.1 Clostridia bacterium
TTTTTATCAAAAAACGGCCCGTACACTACCAAGAAAAGCTTGACATAGTCGGCTTTAGAATATATAATATTTTTTATGATATGCGTAAATAGAGGTAGTCTCTATAAATAGAAGATGTACAATCAGGAAAGGCGGGTGGAAAAAAATGAAAAGAACTTATCAACCGAAGAAAAGACAGAGAAAGAAAGAGCACGGATTCAGAAAGAGAATGAGCTCATCAAACGGTAAAAACGTTATAAGAAGAAGAAGAGCAAAAGGAAGAAAAAGACTAACTGCATAATATAAGGGCCGCGTGATGTTGTGGCCTTTTTTGTTATATATTTAGTCAGAGGTATAAAATGAACTTTTCAAGATTAAAAAAGGATTCTGACTTTAAGAGGGTATATAATAAAGGAAAATCTTATGGATGCAAGAATTTAGTTCTGTATTACTTGCCTAATGGAACGGATGAATTCAGAGTCGGTTTTTCGATTTCCAAAAAAGTCGGTAAAGCCGTAGTAAGAAACAGGATTAGAAGATATCTCAAGGAGAGTCTGAAATTTTATGAGCCGCAGGGAAAAGGCCTGGACATTATATTCATAGGAAGGGTAGCAGCCAGCGAATCTGATTTTCATGATGTAAGAAAATCTGCAGGATATCTGTTTAAGAAAACAGGTTTAAAGATATATGAAAAAAATATTAAAAAAAGTACTGATCTATAGCATAGAGTTCTATCAGAAATTCATATCTCCTCTTAAAAGGGTCCCTACATGCAGGTTCTATCCTACATGTTCAAGTTATGCCCTCGAAGCTGTTCAAAAGCATGGACCATACAAGGGAGGGTATATGGCAATAAGACGCATATTGAAATGTCATCCATTTCACGGTGGAGGATATGATCCTGTTCCATAACGTAACAATATAGACAAGGAGGAAGATTTGTCTACAATACTAGGTTTTTTATTAAAGTTCATTTATCAGGTAGTCGGCCATTACGGTCTTGCTATCATCGTATTCACTGTAGTAGTAAAGATGTGTCTGTTGCCGCTTACAGCAGCTCAGAACAGATCAATGGCTTCGATGCAGGAAATACAGCCAAAGATGGATGAAATAAAAAAGAAATATCCTGACAACAAGGATAAACAGAACCAGCTCATCATGGAGTTATACCAGAAGCATAAGGTAAATCCGATGATGGGATGTCTGCCAATTCTTATACAGTTTCCGATACTTATAGGATTGTTTAATGTACTTCGTGAACCGGTAAAATATGTATTTACAACAGAAGCAGCTTATGCAGCAGCAGATACAGGATTCCTTTGGATAAAATCGATGGCAACGCCGGACGTCATAACTCTTGCGGGTATCTCAATACCATTCATTCTTCCTATACTGGCTGCGATATCAACATTCTTTGAGTCATATATGATGCAGAAGGGCCAGCCTAAAAATCCTACTACATCCGTTATGCTGTATATGATGCCAGTACTGATACTTGTATGGGGAGTAAGCTTCCCTGCCGGACTTTCACTGTATTGGGCAGTATCAAATATATTCTCTATAATACAAAGAAGAGTTACCGCATACAGGAAGAATAATAAAGAGACAGCTAAAGGTGGCTCTAAGGGGGCTAAATAATGAATTATGTAGAAGCAGTTGGAAAAACAAAAGAAGAAGCAGTAGAGAAAGCTCTTAAGGAGCTTGGAGCTAAGCTTGAAGATGTAACAATCGACGTAGAAGAGCAGAAATCCAAAGGACTGTTTGGATTTTTGGCGAAAAAGGAAGTAAGGGTAAAAGTTACTCTTAAAGAAGCTGAAAAAGCAAGTGATGACCTTGAGGATTTCAGTTTCGCATCAAAAGGATTTTCGCTTGATGAAGACACAAGAGAAGATATAAAGGTTTCAAAAGAAACGGAAATAGACGAAAATTCTAAGGAAACAGCAAAAAAGTTTTTAGAAGATATATTCAGCACACTTGCAATTGATGCCAGCATAGACATCAGCGAGAAAGAAGGATGCCTTTGCATAAGCGTTGAGGGAGATGATGCGTCAAGGCTTATAGGAAGAAGAGGAGAATCTCTGGATTCGCTTCAGATGCTTCTCGGACTTGCAGTGAACAGAGACAGAGATAAATATGTCAAAGTACTTCTGGATATCGAAAACTACAGAGCCAAGAGAGAGGAATCACTCATAAAATATGCCAACAAGATGGCAAGGCAGGCGGCAAAGCAGCGAAGAGTAATCAAGCTTGAGCCGATGAATCCATATGAGAGAAGAATAATCCACTCGGCGCTGCAGTCAGACAGATATGTTAAGACATACAGTGAAGGAAAAGATCCTTACAGAAAAATAGTAATAGAACCAAAATACAAATAAAATTGATTAAGGAATAACTGAAGTATCATGCTTTGGTTATTCCTTTGATTTTATCAGGAGAAAATATATGACTTCAGAAACAGGTTTGACAGATAAAAACATTCAGAAAAAACACGTAAGCCCTATGGAAAGCGAAAAAATTTCCAGGCTTCTCATTAAATTTGCAATCCCGAGTGTGGTATCCATGGTGGTAAATGCACTTTACAATATAGTCGACCAGATCTTCATAGGGCAGGGAGTAGGGTATCTCGGAAACGCAGCCACCAATGTAGCTTTTCCGCTCGTAACCATAACCATGGCAGTGTCGCTCATGACCGGAAATGGCGCGGCGGCCCTCTACAGCCTCAGGCTGGGAGCAAAGGACAGGCAGAGCGCATCAGATGCAGTTGGCAGTGCGGTAGGCATAATGATAGTTACGGGAATGCTCCTGCTTATATCTGGATTGATGTTCTTCAGGCCTCTGCTGAGCCTTTTCGGAGCTACGGATGCGGTAATGCCTTATGCCGTTGAATATACCAGGATAATAATAATAGGACTTCCCTTCATGGTTGTGAGCACGGGGCTCAATGCCCTCATAAGAGCTGACGGAAGCCCTAAATACTCCATGTATTCAATGCTGGCAGGAGCGGCAATAAATATAGTTCTGGATCCGCTTTTCATATTCGTATTTGACATGGGAGTAGCCGGAGCAGCTGTGGCAACTATAATTGGCCAGTTCGCCTCAATGATTTTGAGCCTCAGGTACCTGAGTATGTTCAAGAATGTGATAATAAAGAGGGAGATATTCAGGATAAAGAAAGATGTAGCGAAAAAGATATTCTCTTTTGGAGCATCGAGCTTTGTCACTCAGATGTCCATAACGCTCGTGCAGATAACGATAAACAACACCATAAGGCATTTTGGAGCCATGTCTGTCTATGGGACGGATATACCGCTTTCTGTCATAGGAATAGTAATGAAGGTGAACATGGTTGTGACCTCGGTTATACTTGGAATAGCTATAGGCTCACAGCCTATATGGGGATACAATTATGGAGCAGGAAGATTTGACAGGGTAAGGAAGACATACAGGATATCCATAATGTCAGCTTCGGTATTCTCGATCACCGGATTTCTGGTATTTCAGATATTCACGCCACAGGTCGTAGGAATTTTTGGATCAGAGAGCCAGCTGTATAATGAGTTTGCGGTAATGGCATTTAGAATCTTCCTTTCTGGAATATTCGTGCTTGGTTTTCAGATAACCTCAGCTATATATTTTCAGGCCGTCGGGAAACCGCTCAAGTCGGCATTCCTGTCTCTTCTGAGACAGGCTCTGCTGCTTGCACCGCTTGCGTTCATACTTCCGTCAATATATGGGCTTGAAGGTCTGCTCTATGCGGGACCTGTAGCGGACATAACATCATCTGTGGTTACGGCCGGCTTCATACTGTATGAAATGAGGAAGATGAAGAGAATGGATAAGGTTATAGAATAGCATTTAATTAATATAAGCTTGCAGATAAAAATACCAGGGCACTTTTGTGTGTGCCCTGGTATTTTTGTTATGATATCAGCTCTACCGTAAACCCATCTGTAGCTTCCCCGTCAGCAGACAGCATGGTTATTCTCACATCTTCTCTTACGAACTTGAATTTCGAATCCCCGTCATTTTCAAAACCATGCTCATAGAGGACATCAGCGCCTTCAGTGCACTTTATTCCAACAGGAATTGAATAGACTGTGCATTCAGGACTGCGGGAGGTAATCCGTTTTACGCACATAGCATCGATATCTATTCCGAGATTTATGTCAGGATCAGAATATGCATACTCATAACCTATTATGCAGGGACTCTTCTCAAAATCCTCTCCTAGCAGTTCTATGACGGCTTTCTCTTCCATTCCAAGTTGTATATCAGAAATGCCTATATTGCTGTTTACTTCTTCTGCGGTTTCAGAGAGCTCAGGTTCTGAGCCGCATCCATTAAGAAACAGCATGCACAGCATAAGTACGAATGCCAGTGAAAGAAGGCTCAGCTTATTTTTCCGCTTCATATCCAGCGTTCTCCCAGGCCACTATACCTCCTGGACATCTGTATACATTGTTATATCCGAGTTCCTTGGCAATGACTGCTCCGACGTCGCTTCTTTCGCATGCAACAAATCCGCAGTACACAACTACAGGAACATCCTTGTCATCTCCAAGCAGCGCAGTAAAGGCCTCTCTCTGCTCTGCAGTTACATCAGCCATTCCTGTTTTTGGAAGTTCTGCATTTAGAGCTCCAGGAATACGTCCCTTTGCGTAGCTGTCTGCAGGCATGGTGTCAATTATTATCATCTCCTTGCCCTCAGTAACCCAGGCATTCAGCTCTTCTGTGCCTATAAGCTCATATCCTCCATTTTGCACTGCATCAACAAGTTTCATGGAAGCCTGCTCTATGGCAACTTCATTTCCGTCTACAGAAGTTCCTACAGAGTTAAGTGCAGAAGAACTGCCATCTCCACCGCTGCATCCAGTTAAAACCGCGGCAGATATAACAAGTACCATCGATAATGTTAAAAGTCTTTTCATCAGTATATCCTCCCTGATTCATATAAAATATCCAAATAGATTGTAACATGAAAATAATTGATAAATTAATAGAAAAATCCTATGGATGCAATACGAAGCTTCTATCTGGAAATTTTTAAGGTAGAGCAAAAGTTTATATGTTTTAAGGATAAACATTTAAAATCAAAATAAACTGAAAAATAAAACGATTCAATAAACTCAGTATAAATATAATGGTGTCATGAGGAAGTATATCCCTGAAAGAATTTTTTCAAAGAAGAAAGGGTGTATTAAATGAATGAAATAAAAAAAGAAGAGCTCTACGACCTGCTTGCCAGCCTCATTAGGATACCAAGTCCATATTTTGAAGAAGAGAAGATAATGGAGTATGCCTTTGAATGGCTGAGAGACAGAAATGTTCCTGCCCAGATACACAGGTATCACGAAAAAGAGATAACTGACTTTAAAGGCATGAATGTAATCGGAGAGATAGACAGCAAAAAAGAAGGGCCGGTGATTTATTTCAACGGACATCTGGACAGCGTAAGACTGTGCAGCGGATGGACGGTTCCACCATATGATGCCATGATTAAGGATGGAAACATGTATGGCCTCGGAGCGCTCGACATGAAGAGCGGGTGCGCGGTTATAATGCAGGTGCTTGCTGAATTCGTAAAAAATATATCTGATTTCAGAGGAAAGATAGTATATCATCTTGTTTCTGATGAGGAAGGTCCTTTTGGGCTGGGTACTACATATCTTATTAACGACAGAAAAATAGATACAGCTGATTTTGCGATAATAACGGAACCGAGTGCAGGATTTGCTGGAGTGGAGTCTCCATCTCTGTCTCTTGGAGCAAGAGGTGGATACAATTACAAAGTAAAGCTTTACGGCAAGTCATCTCACGCAGCAGCACCAGAGCTTGGAGTGAATGCGCTCCTGGATGCTGCAAAACTAGCATGCGAGCTTGAAAAGAACGAAATGAAAAATGATGATCGGCTCATAAGAGGCTCGCACTGCCTGATAAGCATGAACGGAGGAGGCCAGGCATGCAGTGTCCCTGATTATGCTGAAATAGAGATTTTCAGGCATACGGTAAGAGGCGAGAGCATAGAAACCATTAAGGATGAGATAAAGAAGGCAGCGGAGAGAGCAGAGCTTTCGAGCAGATTCGAGATAGAGCTCAGGAGCTCGCCTGCAGAAGGCTTTGACGGCGGATTCGAACCTTATGTAATTGATGAAGAAAATGAATATCTGGGAAATCTTAGAGATTCTATAAATAAAGTATGTGAAAGAGATGCCGGTGTAACCTATTTCAGCAGCATAGGAGACTTCAATCATATAGGAGGAAAGCTTGGGATACCTACTGTTATATTTGGACCTGAAGGAAAGAACTATCACGCGGCGGATGAGTATGTAAAGCTCGAGTCTGTATGGGAGAGCGCTCAGAGCATATATGATTTTCTTGTGAGCACGCTTTCAGTAAAGTAAGTATTGATGTGATGAACATTTGATAATTTATTCGATTTTTAAAACAGGAGGAGAATTAAATGAAGATGTCAAGGAGCAAGAGGATAGAAGAAATCGCGGTAACGCTTACAGAGCAGCTGAGCATAGCAGAGACGGCCGGAGAGATAGATGCGGCCAACAAGATGCATGAGATATTCTCAGAGATGACATATTACAGAAACAATCCCCAGGACCTCAGATTCATAGATGTTAAAGGCGACAAGCTTGGCAGGAAGAGCGTAATGGCACTGATGAGAGGGAAAAAATCAGACAGCAGAAAAACTGTAGTAATGATAGGCCACATAGATACTGTAGGAACCTCAGACTATGGCTCTCTCAAAGAATATGCGCACAGGCCATATGAGCTAACAGAAAAATTCAGGGAGATAGAGCTGCCTGAAGAGGTAAGAAAAGATCTTGAGTCAGGAGAGTATCTTTTCGGAAGAGGGCTCTTTGACATGAAGACGGGAGATGCCATACTTATGGCTGTAATGGAAGAAATCTCGGAGGACATAGAGAATTTTTCAGGAAACCTGATATTCTGCGGAGTATGCGATGAGGAGGCAAACAGCGGAGGGATGCTGTCATGCGTTCCGGAGCTCGTAAAGCTTCAGGAAGAGGAAGGCTTTGAATATACGGCGCTTCTGGATACAGACTACATGACATCCGAGTATGAGGGAGACGAGAACAAGTATGTTTACATAGGTACAGTAGGAAAGCTGATGCCTTCATTCTTCATAGTAGGTAAAGAGACTCACGTAGGAGAGTCGTTCAAGGGTCTTGATCCAAACCAGATTTCGGCAGCCATCGTAAACAGGGTAAACCTGAATGTGGAGTACTGCGACGTAGCTGAGGGAGAGGTTTCGCTTCCTCCGATAACTCTTAAGAACAAGGACCTCAAGCCGGAGTATTCATGTCAGATCGCAAAGACTGCCTATCTGTATTTCAACTATGCCACACATACATCGACTCCTGATGAGGTAATGCTCAAGATGAAAAAAGCGGCGCTTGATTCATTCCAGTCTGTAGTCGACAGCCTGAACAGCCAGTACGAAGCTTACTGCACAATGGCGTCAAGAGATCACAAAAAGCTTCCATGGGAAGCCAGAGTATTCTCATATGAGGAGCTGTACAACCTCGTAAAGCAGGAGTTGGGAGAGGAGCTTGACGAAAAGCTCAGCTCTTATATCGATACGCTCATTGAGAAAGAGGAATTTGACACGAGAGACAAGACCATGAAGATAGTGGAATTCGTACACAGCCTGTGGTCAGACAGAAATCCGGCCGTAATAGTATACTTCACTCCTCCATATTATCCTCACGTATATGTTGAAGGAAAGACGGAGAAGGAAAAGAAGCTCCTTGAAGCGGTTGCAGATGCTGTAGAAAATACAGAGACAGACTACAAGCTCGTATACAAGAAATTCTTCCCTTATATATCAGACCTCAGCTATGGCTCGGCTCCAAAGGATCCTGTAATAATCGCGGGCATAAAGAATAACATGCCTGGATTCGGAAGGACGTACGACATACCGCTTGAGGACATGCAAAAGCTCGACCTTCCGGTGCTTGACATAGGAAGCTTTGGAAAGGACGCTCATAAGTTTACAGAGAGAATAGAAAAGAGATATTCATTTGAAGTAGCTCCGGAGCTTGTGGAAAGAACCATAAAAAATCTGCTTAAATAATGACATAAGGATGGTTTTACCCTTTAATGGGTGAGACCGTCTTTTGTATTTCATGAAAATATTCACAAAAATGAATAAATGTGAGATAATTTAGAAAACATGAATGAAGAGATGGTGAACTCAATGGAAAATAATATACTGCTTTACAATGGAAAATTCAGGAGATTTGGAAACAAGGCTTATGACTGGGTAGGAATAACAAATGGAATAATAACGGATGCCGGATATGGAGACAGCTATCTTAGTCGAATGGATTCATATTCAGAAAAAGAAGATATATCAGGAAGGATTGTGCTTCCGGGATTTTATGACTGTCATGCGCATTTCGTTCAGACAGCCACAAAATATATAAGCCTGGACCTCATAGGATGCCGAAGCTACAGCGATATAAAGGATAAAATAGAAGAATGGATAGATAAGAATCCAAGGACTACAATAATAAGGGCCTTCGGACTCGAAGTCTCAAACCTTGAAGAAGGCTGCTATCCTACAAGAAAGATACTGGATGGATTCACGAAAGACTATGCCATATGGATAAACAGCAGGGATTTTCACTGCAGCATACTCAATACCAGAGCATTTCATGAGCTCAAGGTCCCGCTTGCCATGGATGGAGTCGAATATGACGACAAGGCCAGCCCGAGCGGAAGGATATACGGAAAGGCAAACGCTCTTACAAGGAAGAAGATAATACAGAGCTACAGCCCTTCAGACAGGTACAAATCCATAGTCGAGCTTTCCCAGAGGATAATCAAGAAGGGAGTAACAAGCATACATGTAATGGAAGGTGGATTTGAATTCTATGAAAATGATGCCAGGGACATGAACAGATACAAGGATCAGCTTCCTGTTGACATAAACCTGTTTTACAGCACCATGGACTTTGAGAAGGTTGAAGAGATGGGCCT
>SAAM01000468.1 GCA_009929415.1 Clostridia bacterium
TTGCCATAATTCAGGTTGCCTCTCCTGCCTATCCCATGCCTCCAGAACCAAGCGCATGGTTCGATATTCGCCATATTCGCGAAGCTCTTTATTCTTCAACCCAGGAAAGGTCTGTGATGGATAGTCTTTCCCCATTACTGATTCAGGATCAAGAATGTACATAAGCTCTTCACGACTGAGGCCATACAAGCGAGCGTAGAGAGCATCGAGATTAGCAATTGTTTCAGCTCTTCTTTCTGGATTGAATGTCTTGATTTGTGAAGTATTCCTTAATTCTTCTGCCCAGCCATTCATGCTCTTCGATGTAATCGTCAGCTCTTTCACCAACTCGATTATATATTCCTTACTTCTATTTGGATATAACTTTATCGGCAAATTTGGCAACTGTTTTTTTGTAAAGAACTTCAAATGAATACCACCAACTTTTTGCCTAGCACAGTAATCATGCACCAAAGAATTCTGATCGGCTAGTAAGAGCGCAAGCAAATCACCCTTTATGCTTGTTGGCATCATCAATAAGAAAGTATCACCCACAGCACTCCTAGGAAACACTGATGCAATTACTGTCCGAATATTCGTTGTGTTTGTAATATCTCTCCAACCCATCAACCACTTTGGACTCCTCTGATCCATCACCTCATCCATCTTCTTCATCAGGTTATCAGCAGTAGCCAGCTGATTGAGCTCTTCATCCTCGCATGCAGCCAGAGCTAATCTTAGCTGATGCTCTTCCCCTGCATACCAGGCTTTCCTCACAGGATCAGGAACATCAGCAATACGATTCAGAACCTCTCTCTTTGGAACCCAGTATCTTGGAGTAACCTCATAATCAGGATTCATCTTTTCTTCCAAGGTAACATCTCTGACAGTCCCATCTGGCTCATACGTCGCCCACCGGTGATCATACTGATGCAGCATTTTGGCTTCATAGAGTGGATAAGAATCCTCTGTAGGGGCATCAAGAAATATCGATGATGCAGTGTTCATCATAAACATTAATTGGAATTGAATCTTCCAGGGATTTCCATCCTCCCCTTTTGATTCATCAATCAATATAGGGACTCTTCTATAGATTTTCTTTGCAAGCTCTGCATCCATTTTGCTCCTGAAAATTGGAAGCGTATGCGTATTGGGATTAATCAGATCAAAGTCATCTGCAGATAATTCAAAGTGACGTCTATCATCTTCTAACTCTTGGATTGAATGCAAGAAACATGCAAAGTCAGCTGAAGGAGATGCCCCCATAGTTAGAAGACAAAATTTATAGCTATTATGAACTGAAGAAAAAATCCCTTGATTCTCAAAATCATAGAGTGAATTCAGAAGCTTTGTATCTATGATGAAGCTAAAGAGTTTCTGCGTGAAGGAGTCAGTTGATATTCCACTAGGAACAATGATGCCTGCTTTCCCTCCGGTACCAATATTGATTAGCTTAATACAAGTCTCAGTAAATAAGGATGATAAGTTAATTCTTCCAATCCCGGAATTCTCAAATCTCTTCACACAATGAATATAGTTTTGAATTGCCTCAATTTGTTGAGTACTCTCTTTAAAACGCAAATATGCAGTAAGATCTTCATCTTTCAACTTTTCAATTAGCCTATCTCTCTTTGCCATGTTTTGAGCATTAGCAATATCTGGATGAGATTGAGCAAAAAATTCTCTTGGATCCAGTTGGAGCATATCCCACGGAGGATT
>SAAM01000469.1 GCA_009929415.1 Clostridia bacterium
TAATAATTCTCATCTTTTATCTCTGAAAAAAGCGTGAGGCTGTGTCCGTCATACTCGCCCGGAAATAGCATCACCACAGGAACGTCGTCTATATGCTGATGCAGGATGTTGAGTATCTTGTGTGAGCGAAGTATCGGATAGCATTTTCCTACTCCTGTCAGAAATATAACCGAATCCGGCTCCGTATTTTTCTTTATATGTGAGATGATTTCATTGTTTGCGTTGTCTTCATCCATCCTCAGGAGCTCATTTACACCCTGAATAATCTCTGAGAAGCCCTTCTTTTTTTCCTTATCCACACATATCTCAAAGAACCCTTCTCTAAACAGAAGATCTATTATGAGGTCATATAGGTCATATACCGCAACTGTGAAGCCGTGGCTCCTGCTGCTGTGTTTCTTCTGCAGCCTTTGCGTGAATTCTCTCACCATGAGCTCATGCTCCGGGCTGTAGTCGAACACGTAATATCCGACCTCGTTGCCGAGTCCCTTGTTTTCTCTGAAGTTGGGCTGCTTTATCTTTTCTTCGAGAAGATTTAGTCTGTTTTCCAGTCTGTGCATTATATGTCCACCCCCGTAAGTGCTTTTAATAGCTGTTTTGAACCGCTTTTTATAAGATATGCCTCCAGGGATTCGTCAAGCACTGGCGGATTTATCATCTTCTTGTTCCCCTGCGTCTTAAGAAGCCCTGATTCTGTGAGGAGAGTGAAATATGCTCCTTTCAGCCTCTTGAAGGTATGCTCTGTCCACGCTCCGACGGTCTTGTCCTGTTCCTGTTTTTTCCTGAAAAAAGAATCTATGTCAGAATGCTTGATTTCACTCGCACCTGTCTGTATCTTTTCACGGTATACTTCGTAAAGGAATTCATAAAAAAGCCTGTTTTTTAACGCTATGGATATTATGTTGACTGTCTTTTGAGTTTGCAGGTCTGAATTTATGAATATCTCTGATATCTCGCTGTCCAGAGTTTCCACCCTGCCCTTCAGATATCCGTAAATCCTCATCGCCCGCTGTTTTCTGGGCATTGCAAGCATGTTCTGTTCTACATAGAGCTCTCTGATTTCATCCCATGTGCAGCCCTGATGTCTCATGATTACCATCTTCTTGAATTCTATGAACCAGAATGCCTCTGAAACCAGTCCTGAACTGTATTTTTTCATATATATAAACCTCTGTTTTTGGATCTGTTTTTAAAATATACACATAGTATTATTATATCAATAATTACGTGAAAGTAATAGGGATTTTGAAAGAAATGGGACGTTTTCCCAGTTGTGGATCATTCCCCAGCCCTTATGGTACGTACTTTTCTATCTTTTATAACTATTTTCGAAACTGACATCACATTAAGAATTTACTTTACAAGAGATTTAAATTTGAACTATCTGGTATTTCCGGATAGTTGCCGTAAAGCATAGGGTTTTCAAAGTATCTAATCTAAAGGAGACCTCATATATCGAAAAAGCCCCTCCCGAAAGCAGTACAATATACCTATGGGAGGGGCAATTATTATGTATTAGTGAAAATGATAAATCATATGTATCTGTCTTGGATTGCGAAAATAGTGAATATGATCAGGAATGGCACCATTACACAAAGCGATACAAGGAATGCTGTTTTTGAAAAAGCCTTAGAAATGCCAAGCAATGTAAGAAGCCCAAACAAAACGGTTGTTGCAACACTGATTAAGAAAACGAT
>SAAM01000470.1 GCA_009929415.1 Clostridia bacterium
TGTGGGCAAAGGAGAATAACCACTATTTGTCTGATGATCGTTTGATGTTTGATCAGGAGGGGGTAATATTTAAGGTAGATCTTCTATAGTTATGTTTGGATTAGGAGAAGATTCGCAGTATTACTTTTGCGTTGGTCACACAGCAATGAACAAAGGAATAGATGCTCTTAGCGGAGTGGTAAGACACCAGATGCACCGGGATCCTCTCTCCGGAGAGGTTTTTATTTTTATGAGTCGTTGCAGGACAAAAATAAAACTGCTTCAATGGCAGAGAGGCGGTTTTGTATTGTATTACAAACGCCTTGAGAGAGGGCGTTTTGAGCTGCCATTTTTCAACCCTGAATCTCAATCATACTGCATAAGCTGGCAGATATTATTTATGATTATAGAGGGTATAATGGCTGGTAGGATCAATCTGGGACCACGTTACACAATAAACAAGAAGGCTGCAAACAACAATCTGAATATCAGATAAATAACTGCATTATTCTTTGGTATTTAGATTGTTGTTTTGTATCTTTGTTGTGTGAATGACAGAGATCTGATACTACAATTAACAACCCTGCTCTCATCCAAAGAGGAGCAGATTGCCTCATTATCCAGGCAAATAGAGTTGCTTAATCAAACTCTGAATGATAATCAAAAAGAGACCAATCGTATAGTCTCCCAACTGACCAACGAGATTAAAAAGCTCACAAAACAGCTTTACGGCTCGAAGAGTGAGAAGTCATCCAGTCTTAAGTTAAAACCAAGCGCAAGGGCTGCTACTGCCAGCACCTTGGAAGAAGTAGGAGGTCAACAAGTACTTACAACAGAGCAGCTCCCTATTGTAGAAAAAGCAAAGCAGACCAAGCCACCCCGAAGGGTGTATTCGGGACTGGAAGAGAGAGTGATCATACTTGAACCTTTGGAAGACACGACCGGAGCCAGGGTAGTTAGGGAAGAGGAGGTAATAAGGTACTCTTATGTACAGGCCAAGGTTGTAAAAATCATTTACAAAAGGATTATCTACGGTAATGGGGATAAGATGTTTTATGCCCCTTTCCCTTCTCATTTGACAGAACGTTGTCTTGCCGACAACTCTCTTCTTGCAGCTATAATAGCCAATAAGTATGGATACCACATTCCAATCCAAAGACAGTTGGAGATATTTAAGAACATTGGAATAGACTGGTCCAAATCTACAGTCAACTCATGGATCACACGAGTGACACAGATACTGGGACCTCTGTTTGAAGAGTTGGACAAGCAGGTACTTAAAAGTCCCTACCTCAATATTGATGAGACGACCATTCCCATATTGATAAAAGGGGAGAGTGCCACTAAAAAGGGTTACATCTGGGGAGTGATCTCTCCTAAGGATAAGTTAGTTACCTTCAGATATGACCAGGGGTCAAGGAGCAGGAAGGTACTGGATGATATCCTTGAAGGATACACCGGAGTTATACAGTCCGACGGTTATGCTGTTTACAAAGATGTGGGAAGGGGCATCAATCGCAGGAAGGTAAGACGCATTGCATGTCTGGCACACATCAGAAGAAAGTTCATAGAAAGCATACCGGTCGATCCGAGAGCAAAAGAAGGGTTGGATTTTATTACCCGGCTTTACGCCATAGAGAAAGAATGCTACAATCCTGACCAGCCCCCTGACAAGCACATGACAGAGCTGCAGATAAAACAATACCGACTGACTTAC
>SAAM01000471.1 GCA_009929415.1 Clostridia bacterium
CTCATTTACATTCACTGCAAATGCCAGAGAGGTAAGCACCAGGTCTGTACTGAAGAGTATGGTCATAACTTCAGCCGATTTTCCGGGACTACCTTATCCGGTAGCATATTTCAACTATTATGCATTTAAGGCCGGTATGTTATCTGATATAGAGAGCGCCATGACCGTTTTCAAAGCGGCAAACGTAAGGGAACTCATACTCGACCTAAGGTACAACGGAGGTGGGGACGGTTCTGCGACACAATTGCTTTCAAACTATATTGCTCCTGCAAGTGCAAACGGAAAGATAGTCGCCCGCAGAAAACATAATGACAAACTTGCATCTTACGACTCTCAGACAAGTACGATGACCATAGTGAACAGAGTAAGCAACTCTCTGGATCTGGACAGGCTGATTATTTTAACAGGAGGTGGGACTGCTTCTGCCAGTGAGATAATAATAAACGGATTCCGTCCCCTGATGAATGTCCTCCAAATAGGCAGGACTACATATGGTAAGCCTAACGGCATGTATGTATGGTTCTACCCCGAGGACGAGGAGATATATCCTGATTTTGTGTTTCTGCCGATAGCTTTCTATAGTGTTAACAGCCTCGGAGAGGGAAATTACGAGGATGGTCTGGTGCCGGATCACCAAAGACCTGATGATCTTTATCATGATTTCGGATTGGAAGAGGATTGGTTAAGGTCGGCCCTTACATTTATATCAACCGGAGCCTGGCCGGAGATTCCTGCGGCCAGATCCGCCACTATACCACACTACCCGGCCGGACGTATAAAAGTTGAAGAAGACGCTAATAATTACGGCGTATATAAAGATAAAAGACCAATATGATAAAGAAATCTCCCCTTTATGTTTTTCTGCTGATATGTCTGCTATTTGAGACAAATATAGTATTATCACAGAATGACTCTGTTTTATCCAGGATTATACAGGCAGCCAGGACAGATAACAGGACAATGGACCATCTCGATATTCTTTCCAACAGAATCGGTGGCCGGCTTGTGGGTTCTGATGCTTATGAAAATGCGACATACTGGGCTGCAGGATTGTTCAGCAAATGGGGACTCGAAGTTTCAATTCAGGCTGTTGACACTCTTCCTGTAGGTTTCAACAGAGGACCCTGGTTCGGTCGGATGCTGAGTGAAGATGGCTTTATCCTTCATTTTGTGACACCATCGTACACAGCCGGGACAAAAGGTGTGCAAAGAGGCCATGTCGTGCTTGAACCGAAAACCAGGGGAGAGTTTGAAAGGATGAAGAGTAAACTCAAGGGTGCATGGGTTTTGATTTCCGGAGAGAGCGACGGCTTTCCGATCGATTACTCACCATTTGCTGATGAGGAAAGAGAGCGGATTATAAAAGAAAATGAAGCTATTTCAAAATACAATGACTCAATAAAAAGGTGGAATTTGGAACACCCCGGTAAAGAGTCAAAGAGTTTCAAGACTCTCAGGGAGGCTCCGGCGTTGTTTTACAAAGAGATGAGAGAGGCAGGAATTCTTGGGTTGATACAATCTGCAAAGACCCCGCTAAGAGCCCTTTATGATAGAAGGAACCTCTTCTACATGAGTTTTGACTCGTTGCCAACTTGCCCTGATATCAAGCTGGACGAGGATCAGTACAATATAATACTGAAAAAGGTCAAAGAGAGAAGATATTTCCAACTCGAATTTGATATCAGGAATCAC
>SAAM01000472.1 GCA_009929415.1 Clostridia bacterium
ACTGTGCTCAAAATCGGGTACCTGGATGTTGTTGCGCAGGAATATGAGGATCCGATTGCTCATTTTGAGGAAGTGGCTCGGCAGATGACGAAGGAGTATCAGGAAAAGACCAGACCTGTGGTGCTGGAGTTCAACATGGATGAGGATATGGCGCCGGATACACAGGAAAGGAAGAACTTTGGTTATGCGGCGCTAAGCAAGTTATATCATGACCTGGACCTGCATCGCTTTATCAGCAACAGACAGAGGGGCAGTAAGGCGGAGTATGATCACAACGCCATATTCAAACTCCTTGTCTATTCCAGGCTGCTGAATCCCTGCTCCAAGAAGCGCACTCATGAAGAGAAGGGCAGGTACTTCGACAATACGGATTTCAGTCTCCATGATTTGTACAGAAGCCTGGCTTTCTTCGCCCGAGGCAGCGCAGCCATTCAGCAGTGGCTGCACGAGACGCTGCGCGCCAGGTATGGACGGGATACTTCCCTGGTCTATTACGATGTGACAAACTACTATTTCGAGATAGACAAGCCGGACGAATTGCGAAAGAAAGGCGTAAGCAAGGAGCACCGGCCAAATCCAATCGTGCAGATGGGGCTGTTTGTGGATGCAAACGGACTGCCTATCTGCTATGACTTGTTTGCCGGCAACACGCTGGATAAGCAGACCCTTCTGCCCATGATGAAACGGCTGCGGGAAGAGTACTCTCTTGGCCGGAGTATTGTGGTGGCAGACAAAGGCATTATATCGGGAGACAATATCGCGCAGGTTACTTTGGATGGCAACGGCTATGTGCTCAGTTATTCCATTCGCATGGCTGACGCGGAGTTCAAAGACTATGTACTGGATGAAGCGGATTACAGGCAGTTGGGAGATGGGGATTTCAAAATCAAGTCACGCAAGATAAACCGCAGGATCATGGTAACGAATGTGAATGGCAAAAAGGTCCAAACGGAGGTCGATGAAAAGCAAGTCGTCTTCTGGAAGCGGGAATATGTCGACAAGGCCAGGGCCGACCGCGCAGAAGTGCTGCAAAAGGCCCTTGCGCTGATTGAAAATCCGGGCAAGCATACCCGGGCTACCTCCCAGGGAGCTGCAAAGTATGTCAAGAACCTTGTCTTTGACAAAGAAACCGGTGAAGTAGCGAAAATCCCGGGCAAGCTGTTAAGCTTTGACGCGGAAAAACTGGCGCAGGAAGAGATGTATGACGGTTACTATGCCATTGTCACCAGCGAGATGCACCTGAAAGATGAGGAAGTCATAGAAATTTACTGTGGCCTTTGGCAAATCGAGGATGCATTCAGGATGAGCAAGAGCGACCTGGAAGCGCGACCTGTTTATCTGTCACGGGAAGATCATATGCAGGCGCACTTTCTTACTTGCTTTGTTGCCTTGCTGCTTATCCGCTTGCTTCAGCGCTGCCTGGACAAACGATACAGCGCCAAAGTCATTCTGGACAGCCTGAACAGCGCTTCCTGCTCTTTGATGCAGCGCAATTACTATATTTTTGACTACTATGACGAAGTCCTCCAATCAATCGGACAGAGGATGGGAATAGACTTCAGCAAGAAGTACCGAAGCCTGGGTGAAATCAAAAAGGTGCTTGGCAGCACGAAAAAGTGATCCTGCAGTAAAAAGGGAGAGTAAAATAACACAACAACAATCATCCGCAAGAAACGACCCGAAAGTCCAGT
>SAAM01000473.1 GCA_009929415.1 Clostridia bacterium
ACAATATTCTCATTTAAACGGACCATGGCATCCCACCAATACTTCTTGATATTGTTCTTCAACTCCGCTCCTAACTGTCCGTAATCATACACTGCGCTCAGACCATCATAAATCTCGCTTGACTGGAAAATGAATCCATACTCTTTTGCATGAGCTATAAGGCTCTTAAATAACTCCTCCTGTGTCATCTCATTAATTTTGTAACAGGCAAAAATAGTGCATTTCTGGGGATTTTTAATAATTTTGTCTTCATCCCTAAAAATATTATCAATGAGACGGTTTTTTCTCTCTTTAATTGCGATTATAACTTTTAGTGCTTCCTCTGCGCAGATAACTACCACATCATGGAGCTACGAGCAGAAAGACAACGGTGACGGCACCATCGATCTTATATTCAAAGCAGAGATAGTGTCACCGTGGTATATTTATAGCAGCGACTCTGTTCAGAAAGGGCCCCTGCCCACCACCCTTGAATTGAGAGGGATAAAAGGGTACGAAGTTGTCGGTACTCTCAGAGACGGTGGTGAGGCGGAGATAAAACACGACAAGGCTTTCAACATAGACGTAAAGGTTTTTCACAATAATGCAACCTTCATTCAGACAATAAAAAAGTTGACCGACTCTACAATTAGCGTTGAAGGAACTCTTTCTTGGCAAACCTGCAACGGAGGAGAATGCCTTATGGATGAGACAGATGTGAGGTTTGAAATCAAGGGTTTGGAGGCTACTCCATCAGCTCCTTCCGCAAATCCTTCCGCAAACAAGAGCGAAGGTCTTCTGATGTTCTTACTTTTGGCTTTTGCTGCCGGTTTAGGCGGAGTATTTACCCCGTGTGTGTTTCCAATGATTCCTATGACAGTCGGATTCTTTATCAGCGGTTCTGACAACAGAAGGAGGGGAATTATGAAAGGTTTGGTGTTTGGTCTGTCTGTAACACTGATTTATACCCTTGCCGGGATACTGGTTGCTCTGTTTAAAAGCACTGATGCCACAGACACTCTCGGCTCACACTGGATTCCCAATGCAATCTTCGGAATTCTCTTCATTGTCTTTGCAGTATCGTTCCTGGGCGCATTTGAGATAACTCTGCCCGTCGGTCTTGCCAACAAAGCGGATTCAAAAGCAGACAAAGGTGGCCTTATAGCCTCATTCTTTGTGGCTTTTGCCATGGTAATAGTCTCTTTTTCATGCACAGGACCATTTGTGGGATCAATTCTTGCGGCAGCAGTTTCCGGAGGGGTTGCCATAAAACCTGTTCTCGGGATGCTTGTATTCGGCCTGGCGTTTTCATTACCTTTTGTGATTTTTTCTTTCTTCCCGTCTTTAATGAAGAAAATGCCGAAATCGGGCGGGTGGCTGAATATGGTAAAAGTTATATTTGCCTTCATCCTGCTTGCATTCAGCATGAAATACCTTTCAGCCGTAGATGTGTGGTTCGGATGGGGTATTATCTCAAGGCCACTGGTTATAGCTGTCTGGATAGCAATCTCTGTTTGCCTTGGCCTCTATCTTCTGGGAAAAATCAAAACATCACACGACTCCCCTGTTTCAGACATCGGAGCCGGAAGAGTGGTTTTTGCCATTGCATCCTTCTCTTTTGCAATTTTCCTTATTCCCGGCCTGTTCGGAGCTCCCCTCTCCAGCCTCTCAGCCCTCCTGCCTCCGGCTTCAGAGACAACATACACTATT